>CAVGVM010000001.1:0-2374 GCA_963632645.1 Lachnospiraceae bacterium
ATCCCTTGTATGTGGAAACGAATCAAGATGTGAACCACTAGCAACAATCGAAGAACTACAAAGATTAAAACAAAACGAAGCAATAATCACAATACCAAGATTAAATCCAATAAAAATAGATTTAATACCGGATTATGAAGTAAAATGAGAAGATATATATCAAAAATAAAACCACAAATAGCAATATATACATTTTTATTAATAATAACAACAATAATAAATGTAATAATCCCAACAATCAATGCAAATCTATTAACAAATTTGACCAAGTTCAATATAAAACTAGCATTCATATTTGCCATATCATTATTACTAATTACAATTATAAAAGTGATATTTAATAAACTAAGTAATCATTTTTCAATGAAAATAAGAGAAAAAATACTTTATAATATAAGATTAGATATGATAAAACAAATATTTAAAATGAAGATAAAAAACTTTGATAAAACACCATCTGGATTCTTTCAAGAAAGAATAAAACAAGATCCAATTGTTATAAACAATGGTTTTAGTATAGTCCAATATAGTCTATTTTCAATAATAAAAGAACTAACAATGTTAATATATGTATTCTATTTAAATATATATATATATAGGATCAGTATTTGTGGTAGGAATTATCATAGTATATTTATATGAAAAAATAGCATATAAAAAATACGAACAAGTAAACAAAGAAACAATGGAAACAGCAGATAAAACTGGGACAATATTAAATGAAATATTAAAAGGAATGAAAGAAATAAAATTGCTCAATATAACACAAAAATTTACTAATTTAGTTGGGAAATCATTAAATAAAAGAAACAAATTAGAAACTAAATCATCAGATATAAGAATATCAATATATAATACAACAGAAATAATGGAAGCAATAATAACATTTGCAGTTCTAGCATTAGGTATTTACTTAGTAAAAATAAACCTTTTAACTTTAACAGGCTTTTTAATCATATTTATGTATAAAACAGATATATTTGGCATAGTATTAAGTTACACATCCCTAAAGGAATATTTAGTAAAATATAAAGTTTCAAAAGAAAGAATAAAAGAAATATATAATGAAGAACAATATCCAATAGAAACATTTGGTTCAAAAATTATCCAAAATACAAAAGGAATAATAGAGTTTAAAAATGTAAAGTTTTCCTATACAAAACAACAAATCCTAAAAGGCATTACCTTTAAAGTAACAGAAAATGAAAATATCGCAATTGTAGGAAAAAGTGGAAGTGGCAAAAGTACAATATTTAATTTATTAACAAAAAGTTATACTGATTATGAAGGAATAATAACATTGGATGGAATAGATATAAAAGAATTAACTCAAGAATCATTAAGAAATAACATATCCATAATCACACAAAGCCCTTATATATTTAACTTAACAATAAAAGAAAATCTAAAATTAATAGATAGAAAAATAACCGATAAACAAATGAAAGAAGCATGTAAAAAAGCAAAAATTCATGACTACATAGAAAGTTTACCAAAGGGATATGACACTCTTCTAGGAGAAGGAGGAACAACTCTTTCAGGAGGACAAAAACAAAGATTAGCGATAGCAAGAGCATTGCTAAAACAAAGCAAAATATTACTATTTGATGAAGCAACTTCTGCATTAGATAATATAACGCAGCAAGAAATAAATGAACAAATAAAAGATATGTCAAAAGATCATACAATAATAACAATAGCACACAGATTATCAACAATAATAGATTCAGATAATATATATCTATTAGAAAAAGGAATAATTATAGGTTCAGGAACCCACAAACAATTAATAAAAAATAACAAAAAATATCAAAAATTATATAAAAAATAAATAAATAGCTCTAGTAGTAACAACAAAGTAGATTAGTCTTTTTGACGATCTACTTTTATCAGATTACCTCAATTCGGTCTTTTTCTATTGTTAAAACAAAAAAAATATGCTATACTACAAACGATTTAAAAGAGGTGGTATAAATGAATTATGACATAATAGTAGTAGGGGGAGGCCATGCCGGATGTGAAGCAGCCCTAGCATCAGCAAGATTAAATAACAAAACATTATTAATAACAGGAAACATAAAAAACATCGCAGACGCACCATGTAATCCCTCAATCGGAGGACCAGCCAAAGGAATAGTAGTAAGAGAAATAGACGCCCTTGGGGGAGAAATGGCAAAAAACACAGATAAATCTATTCTTCAAATCAAAAAACTAAACACCAGAAAAGGCCCAGCAGTCTGGGCCCTACGAGCACAAATAGACAAAGAAAAGTACCAACAAAATATGATAGAAACCATACAAAACCAAAAAAATCTAGAAATAAAAGAAACCCTAGTAGAACACTTAATAACAAAAAATAACAAAATACAAGGAG
>CAVGVM010000002.1:0-3882 GCA_963632645.1 Lachnospiraceae bacterium
TTAATTACATTATATAATAAGAATTGATATTTTTAAAGAGTTTTTTTACGCAAATATTAAGAATGGTATTTTATCTATTGTTAAGTTTAGTTTGTTTTATCTTTTATAATGAATTTTTTGATATTTAGTAATCATTATGATACTTAATTTGCATAGTTTATAATTATATTTGTTTCGACAAAAAAGAAGCCTATTTGGCCTCTATTATAAGTTTAATGGCAGTTCTTTCTTCACCATCTACCATAATGTCTTGAAATGCAGGAATACATATTAGGTTTTTACCACTTGGAGCTACAAATCCTCTTGCTATTGCTACTCCTTTAATCGCTTGATTAAGTGCTCCTGCTCCTATTGCCTGTATTTCTACTGTACCTTTATCTCTAAATACATTAGTTAAGGCTCCTGCTACTTTATTTGGATTAGATTTTGAAGATACTTTTAGTATATCCATTTTATCACTTTCCTTCCTACACTTAATTATATTTATAAGTAGAAGAAAAAGAACTTTTATTTTTTCTTATTATACCATTTTGCAAATTCATGAAAGTAATTATTAGTATTTGCCCACCAATTTAATTGTTCTTCTTTTGACATACTACCATAATTACTTTTTTGTCCTTTTATTTCCATTAATTTGTCCATAACACTACCTGATCCTTTTGGACTTTTTCTTATTGTAAGTGGTGAGTCCATTCTAAAGGTTTTATATGTTCCATTTGGTTCGGCATATGCTAAAACTTCGATAGCTTTTCCGTTTCTATTGTTTTTGTTTTCTAGTAGTTTTAATATTCCTTCTGTTCCTAACCAGTTGAATACATACTTTCAAAAAGCACCTGGGAAACCATTTAAGGCTTCTATTTCGAAACCTACTTCTGTTTTTATTACTGGTTTGTTTAGAATTTTTGCTGCTAGTAAAGCACTTTTTTGGGCTATTTCTTCGATATTTGTATCTTGAATTTCATCTACATCAATGTTTTCATTAATTGCATTTATGTCATATAGACTTAGTACTTTATTTGCTATTTCTAATTTATGTTTGTTACCTGTTACTAGTATTATGTTTTTCATGGTATTACCTCTTTATGCTTGTTTTATTAATTTTTATTTTTGTTTCTTTATTGGTTCTATTTTTATTCCTATTACTCCATATTTTTTTTGTTCTTCTTGGGGATAAAATTTTTCTAAGTCTTTTATTAATTCTTCTTTGCTACTGTTTTTATCTGCTAGTTGTGATATATCATAATTATCTATTAGTTTGTTAAATGAATCATATGTTATTAGTTCTAGGACTTTGGCTTTAAATGATTCTTCGAGTTGTGGTTCTTTTAAGAATTCTATTTCGTCATTTACTTTTATATTTTTTCTTTTTTCATTATATAGTCTTAGTTCGATTCTTTTGGTTCCTTTTAAGATATAATTATAATATTTGGGATCTAGTTTCATTTTGTGTTTCATGATTTTTCTCCTTTTTACTTTTGTTTAGTACAAATTTATATAAGTTTTCTTTGTAGGTTGTATTTTCTATTACTAATGGTATTTCTTTTTGGAATGTTCCTCCGACTTTTTTATAAAATAGGTTTGCTTTGTTTGATTTTAAGGTGCTTATTAGTACGTATTTGTAATTATTTTTTAAATTGTTGAAGATATAGTTTAAAATACTGGAACCTACTTTCTTTTTTTGAAAGTTATCTTTTACATATAAGGCATAAACTTCGGCATAATCTTTGGAATAATTCTTTTTGTTTGGGCCATATCTTGCGAATCCAATTATTTTGTTATTATACTTACATACTACATATTCTTGTATTTTATTTTTGCATTTAGTTATTGCTGTTTCTTTTTTGGAGTCTAAATTATTTAATATGTCGTCTGGAAGAATGTTTTTATATGTTGTTTTCCAACTATTGATATTTATTGTTATTATACTTTCTGCGTCTTCTTGGGTTGCTTTGGTAATTATAATTTTATCTTTCATAATTTCATATCCTTATGTTTTTATTATCTTTTTAATACTTTGTATTCTAGGTTATCTAGTTTAAATTTTACAGATCTTTCATAGTTTTTAGTATGAGTGTTATCTAGGAATATGGTTCCTAAGTCATCTAGGTCTATTAGTTTAACGTTTAGATTTTCTTTATTTACCATTATGTTGTCGCATTTTAGGTCAAATGGGTAAAGCCTATTTTCGATAAGTTCGTATACTTTTTCTTTTATTTGTTCTAGGATTATTTTATGATCTTTTTTTGATAGGTTACTATTAAATATTAGGTTTTCATAGGTATCGTAATCTTTGTAATTTGTTAGGATTAGTGCTACGACGAATTCTTCATATTTTATATAATCTTTTATTAGATCTTTTGATGATGTTTTATTTAGTAGTTCTAGTAGTTTTGTTATTCTGTTTTCATCTGCAAGAAGTCTTTTATAAGACATGGTACCATTGCTACTAAAGGTTTTTATTTTGGTTAAATCATCTTTTAAGTCTTGTGGTGTACAGTTTGTAAAATCATGTTTAAATAATCTATAGTATATTTTTAATAATTCGTTATCGTTTATTGTTATAACTTTTCCATATGATCCAGATAGTTCTGTATCTTCACTTTTTGTTAGAAAGTAAAGTAATTCTTTATCACTTATTTTTTTCATACCAAAACCTCGCTTATATATTTTATTATCTACTAGTATGTAGATTTCTGTTCCTTGATTGTATTCATCTTTTGAAAGTGGATTATTTCTTTGTTTGGTGTAGTGTTTTTTGTTAATATTTTTATCTAATACATCGAAATATTCCATGTTATCTCCATATTTCTGACTTGAAATATTGTTCTTGAAACTCTGTTAATGCTCTTATTTGTTCATCTGTGTAGTTTTTACCATTTACGCTTACTATTAATTTGTCATCGTTATCATTTGTTCGATGAATTATTGCTATTACTTTTCCTTGACTGGATTCTACTGGTTCGAACTCTCCGACTAAGTAAGCATCTAATTCTTCTTCATCGCTACTTATTGTATTTGGTATATAGCCATAGTTTAGCATATACATAAAGCCATGTTTAGGGTGTCTGGTTCCTAACTGTCTATCTATGGTTACCTCTACTTCTTTGTTTAAGTAATCTTTTGAATTTGTCATATTATTTTTCTCCTTTTTTAATTTATAATTAAGTTCCCATAAAGCGTTTTTGTTGCTATCATAGGTTAATATTTTTATAGCGTCTTCGTATGGGAGCCATTTCATATCTTTATGTTCACTAGATAACTTTATATTTTCTTTTGTTGCTTCTACTCCGAATGAGTGTTCGTATATTAATATTGTATTTTCTTCAAATATAAATTTTTTTGTTACTTTTTCTACTGGTATGGTACATGTTGACTCTAGGGGAATAACTTTGGAATCAAAACTTATATTTGCTTCTTCGTAGGCTTCTCTTTTGAAGGCATCTAGATAGGATTTATCAAAGTCTTCTACACCTCCTGCTATTCCTTGCCAAACTTCTTTTTTACTATTTCTTAGGAAAACTGCATATAAATACTGACCATTTTTGTCTTTTTTATAAGAAAATCCTAGTACTTGATGTGGTAATCTCATTTTATAAGTCCTCCATTCATAGCAAGGGATTTTTCTGTGTTAATAAAGTATCTTCTTATTGGAACGCTCTTTGTTTCTTTGTTTTTAATTTTCCTCCGAGAGTTTCAATAGTTTTATAGGATGCAATGTTATCATCATCTGTGGTAATTAATATTTCTTTTAATCCTAGTTTTTGGCACTTTTCAAGGGCTAAGTATAAATTAATCTTGCTGTAACCTTTGTTTCTTTCTGTTGGTCTTATGCTGTAGCCGATGTGTCCTCCGTATTTCATCATCCAGTCATTTAAGTTATAT
>CAVGVM010000003.1:0-3396 GCA_963632645.1 Lachnospiraceae bacterium
ATGCTTAATATATTGATATCAAAATATTGTTTGTTTTTACCATAAATTACTGTTTTTATTTTGGCTTTACCTATGTTTATATCATTTGAAATAGGCATTAAATTGTTTTTATTATAAGAACTTTTGTAATTTCCATATATACCAGTTTCGTCGTTTTTATCTATTTTTCCATATACGTTATCTTCATTATATATAGCGTTTTTTTCTCCAACTGAGCCACGGTTTGCTTTTTCTATTCCTGTTACGTTTGATTCAAATATTTTCCCATCCTTTATTTCAAATTTTGTTTTTGTAGTTTGTTCTAATATTTCATGACCCAAGGCACCAAATCTTTTGGTAGCAGGATCAATAAAAGTAAGAGTTCCTATACCGATTATACTATCTTTGACGTATAAACCTGTTTTATAGATTTTTCCATCTTTTACTAAGTTAAGAGTAGTGGTATTAATTTCATTTCCTCTTTTATAGGTTATTTTTAGAGATTTATCATTAAAATGTTTTGATAGATCAGTTATCCCATGAATAACAGTGTCATCTACCTTTAAGATAATATCTCCAATTTTAAGACCTGCTTCTTTACCTGGAGTTTTTCCATTTACACTATAGTAACCTACAACTAAAACACCACTAGAGTTTACCTCTATACCAACATTATCTCCTCCAACTATTACTTTATCTGAATAAGCAAAAACTGAAAGTGGTATACTAAAAGTAGTTATTAAAAGAACCATTAATAGTTTGTTTTTAAAATTTTTAAAAATCATTTAATCAACTCCTTAAACAAACTACATTATTATTATCTACATAATATAATTTTTTATATTAGATAAAAATTGGTAATAAATAATTAAGAATCAATGAATAGTTTTTATTATTTTTAAATTTTAGATTTTGTTGTTCTTAAGATTTTAAATTTTTATATTATTTGTTTTTTTTAAATTTTTAGTTATGTTTTTTTAGAAAATTTTAAACTTAAGATATTTTAAATTTTAGTTTTTGATTTTTTGATTTCTTTAAAATTTAAATTTATTTGTTTTTCTAACTTTGATTTTTTATTTTATATTATTTCACAAAACTTTCATAAAGTTTACTTATTATTTCCACATCTGTTTTATAAACTGTAATATGAAAGAGGTTATAAAATTAGTTTTCACTTTTATTTTTTATATAATAAACAATATTAGAATTTTTTAATATTAATAAATTGTTAGTTTATTACAAACCTTAACCAAAAATAAACCAAATCCATATCAAATATATTTACTTTGCCTCTTTCAATTTTTTTAAAACCTAAAGACTTTAGGTCTTTTTTAATATATGATATAATCGTTTTATGAGATATAAATGTAGTAATTTATTGTTTTGAATTATGTATATCTTATAAATAGTGATGAAAGGAAGGAATCTTAAAAATGAAAGTATTAGTTGTAGATGATGAGGAACTTATAAGAAATATAATAGTAGAGTAATGTCATAATGAAGGTTATCTTACTGATGAAGCATGTGATGGGTTAGAGGCCATAGAAAAAGTAAAAAATGATGATTATGATATTATTATTTTAGATTTAATGATGCCTAAACTTGATGGTTATACTTCTTATAGACAAATTAAAGATATTAAAAATATTCCAACTATTGTACTTTCAGCAAGAAGTGAAGAAGCAGATAAGTTATTAGGATTTGATTTAGGAGTGGATGATTATATGACTAAACCATTTTCTCCTAAAGAGTTGATGGCTAGAATAAGAGCTATTCTTAAGAGAAGCAATGGAAGTGATGATAATTTATTTGTTTATAAAAACTTAAAAGTTGATAAAGTAGGTCATAGTGTTATTATTAATGATAAGGAAGTAATGCTTACTCCAAAGGAATATAATTTGTTGATATACTTTATTGATAATAAAAATGTAGCATTATCAAGAGAGCAATTACTTAGTAAAGTATGGGGATATGATTTTTTTGGAGATGATAGAACCATTGATACACATATTAAAATGTTAAGAAATAATTTGGGAGAATATAGAAATTTAATAAAAACTGTAAGAGCTGTGGGGTATAAATTTGAAATTAAAGACTAGAAGTTTAAGAGTTAACTTGCTTATATATTTCTTAATATTTTCTGGTATTATGTTAGGTTTTCTATATTTTTTTCAAATTGTTTTTTTTAATTCTTATTATAAAATTAATCAAACTAATAACTTGGAACAAACAGTTGAGTCTATTGAAAGAAATATAAAGAAAGAAAATTCTGATGTTCTTTTTAATGAGCTTTCTCTTGATAATGAAGTGTGTATTCAAATAATAAGTAAAGAAAAGTTAGTATTTTATTCTGATAATTATAAGCATTGTGCTGATAAGAGTAATAAAGTGTTATCTGTCATTACTAATAATTTTATGAATAGTGATAAAAAGTATCTTAAGTTAGAATTTATTAATAATAGATATAATAATAAGTCTTTAGTTTATGGAAAGAAACTTGATAATGATACTTATGTTTTTGCAAATTCATCTTTGGAACCTATGGATAAGAGTATAAGTTTACTTAAAGGACAATTTGTGTATGTAACATTTATTATTTTGTTTTTATCGTTTATTATTTCATATTATTTTTCAAGAAGAATTGCCGATCCTATTTTAAAAATTAATTCTTCTGCTAAAAAACTTGCTGATAAGAGTAGTGAGGTTAAATTCACATGTGAAACTGAAGTGTTAGAACTTAAAGAACTTGCTAATACTTTAAATGATGCTGCTAAAGAACTTAGCAAAACAGAGGAATTAAGAAAGGAGTTTTTAGCAAATGTTAGTCATGATTTAAAAACTCCGCTTACAATGATTGAGGCCTATGCTGCCTCTGCAAGAGATTTGAATTATAACAATAAAAAGAAAAGAGAACGTGATTTAAATATTATAATTGACGAGGCTGAAAGGCTTAATATGCTTGTTAATGATATACTTCTTTTATCTAGAATGGAAAATAATAAAACTGAAATGAAACTTGAGAAAATTAATATTAGAGAAGAAATAAAAACTATTTTAGAGAGATTTGCTATTTATAAGAATGATGGTTATATTTTTGAATTTAATGAAACTAAGGATTATGTTATATTTGCTGATAGAAAGTCTATGGAAAGAGTTATATATAATTTGGTAAATAATGCTATTAACTATACAGGTGATGATAAAAAAGTAAAAATTAATTTTGAGGTTAATGACAATATTTTAAGAGTTAATATAATTGATACTGGAAAAGGTATTTCTGAAGAAGATAAGAAATTAGTTTGGAATAAGTATTTTAGAATTAATAAAAGGCATCGTAGAACAACTGTGGGTACTGGACTTGGACTTTCAATAGTAAAAGAAATACTAGAAGACCACAAATTTAAATATGGAATAGAT
>CAVGVM010000004.1:0-5451 GCA_963632645.1 Lachnospiraceae bacterium
TTTCTTCACCTCTTATAATACAAATATACCTTTTATTTTTTTTGGTGTAAATATTTTTTTTGTTATTTTGTTTAATGTTTACACTTTTTATTGTAAATTATTTTCTAATGGTAGTTTGATTGTTACTTTTGTATAGTTTTCTAATTTTGATGTATAGGTAATTGTTCCGTTATGTTGACTTATTATTTCTTTTGATAATGCTACTCCTATTCCACATCCTTTTTCTTTTGATGTGTAGAATAGGTTTCCTATTTTATCTAGATCTTCTTTTGGTATTCCTACTCCATTATCTTTTATGCTTAAACTTATAGAATTTTTTAGTTTTTTGAGGGTTATTGTTATTTGTCCATTTGTTGTTATGGCTTCGGTACTGTTTTTTAAGATATTTATTAGTACTTGTTTTAGTCTTTTGTAGTCTCCTTCTATATATAGTTCATCATCATATTTGTATGTTACTTCTATGTTTTTTTCTTTGAATATGGGATTTAGGCTATTTATAGTATCTGTTATTAGGAAGTCTAGATCCATTATGTCTTTTTTGATATTTATTTTTGTATATTCACTAAAGTTATCCATTATGTCTAGGGCTCTATCTATTTCACTTAGGATTATTTCGTTATATTTTTGGGCTTTTTCTTTATTGGTGTAATCTATCATTGATAGGTATCCTTTGCAGACAGCGATGGGGTTTTTTACTTCGTGAGTTATTTTAAATAAGGAGTTTTTTAGGTTTTTTTCTTTTTCTAATTCTTTTAGGGTTTGGTTTAGAGATATTGTTTCTTCTATTTTACTTATTATGTTTATTACTATGGTTGATATTAAATAGAATACTATTAGTGCTATGGCTACTTTTATTATTGTTGTTAGTGCTTGGTTTTCTAAGATATAGTATTGTTCTATGGTCATGAATATTCCTTTTATACAGGTTATTGTTAGGATTACTGTGTTTGGAGTTTTTATTTTTTTTAGTAGTATAACAAATGTTATTATATAGAAGAAGTATTCTATTAGTGTCATTATTATATTGTTTCCTATTAGGACGTTAAATCCTATTAGAATTATTGCTATTGCAATTGATGCGTATTTTCTGTTATAAAGTATTGATATTATTAGGGGCATATTTACTAATAATTCGTCATATGTCATGTCTGGGTTATAATATTTTATTAATAAGAAAAGACTTGTTATGTTTGCTATATCTATTAGGAAATCTTTGTTTAGTTTTCCAGTGTTTTTGTAATAGGCTTTTAGGAGTAGTACTGAAAATATTGGGAAAAGTATTACTATTACATCTAAAATCATTGTATCAAAAAACGACATATTATCACCTATTTATATAATATTAGATAATTATGTCGATATTTGTCGAAATTTGTTTTATTTTATTTTATTTCGTCAATATATTTTTTTAGTTGTTTGGAGTTTGGGCCTAGGATTATTTTTAACTGGTTATCTAGTTCTACTATTCCTTTGGCTCCTAGTTCTATTATAGCATCTTTGTTTACTTTTTCGATGTCTTCTAGGGTTACGATAAATCTTGATAGGTTTACTTCTGTATCTAAGATATTGTCTTTTCCTCCTAGGTACTCTACTAGTTTGTTCATATCTAGTTTTACATCTTTTTTATTTATTTTTAAGATTGCTAGTAATACTATGATAAAAACTAAAAAAATTATTAAATATTCATAAGTCATAAAATCACCTATAGTAATTATACAATAAATTTAGCAAAATTAAAACATTTTTTCATACTATTTAGTAAATAGGTATTAGTAGTGTATTTCTTAAAACATTATGAATATCTTATATTAGAAAGAAAAAAGGGGCGTGATATATATGAATAATAGCTCATGTTGTATTAATGATATTTTAGAGGTTATAAATGTTTTGCAAAATCAGGCTGAAAAAGTTGATGATATTCCTAGTTCTTGTGATAGACCTTTCTTAGGTGGAGTTAATAATTCAAATACTTTTGTTTATAATACTAGACCTGTTACTTTGTATACTTCAAATAACACATTATTTAGTGCACCTTATAGTTTAGGTGGTGAGGATGGTACTTCTAGTGTGTTTAGGGTTGAAAAGGTTACAGATAGTACTGCTACTTTAATGGTTTTGGCTAATAATCCTGATACTTCTAGTGTATTTCCTTATGTGAGAACTGACTCTTATATTATAGTTAATAGTAACTGTATATGTGCTATTAGATGTTTAGCTGACACATTTGTTGATTGTGTTTAGGGAAAGGGGGTAAAATTTATGTGCTCAAATGATAATAATTGTAATGGACTTAGAGAAACTCTTTGTATTATAGTTAATCTTCAAAAACAAGGTCAATGTATTGATGATGGTGTTAAATCTTGTGATAGACCTTATTTAGGTTTAAATAATAATACTGCTTATAATACTAGACCTATTACTTTCTATACTTGTCCTAATAATACTTTATGGACTATGCCATACACTTTAAATGGTGTTGATGATACTTCTAGTGTTTTTAGGGTTGAGGCTGCCGAGGATTGTTGTTGTACTTGTAGAGTTTTGGCACCTGGAGATACTGAAGGTACTTATCAAGCGACAGATTCATTCTTTACTATTAATTTAAATTGTGTTGGGGCTATTAGATGTCTTGATGATACGTATATTGCTTGTATTTAAGCTACTTGAGATGAAGAAAACTTCAGAGTGCCTGAAGTTTTTTTATTTTTGATATATTTTTATTATTTCATTTATGTTAATTGACTTATTGTCCATGGTTATTATTCTGTTTCCTAGTTTTCCTGCTATTCTTGTTTCATATCTACCTGTTTTAGTTATTATTACTACGTCTTTTCCAAATATGTAGGAACCACTTTTTGATAGATTATTTATGAAGTCTATGGGATTTTCTGGTGTTTGGACTTCCCTTTCTATGTTTAATTTATCGTCTAGGAATGAATAATAGGCTTTTTTGTTATTGTTAATGTTTCCTACTTCTGGTTTGAAAATTTCTGGTTTTTTGTTCATATGTCCTCCTTTTGTAATAAATTATATGTTTTTTTTTTGTTTTTTATGACTTATTGTTTTTGTATAACAAATTGATTATTAGTTAATAATAGTATTATGAAAACGAATAAATCTTTTATATATATTTTATTAATATTTTTTGTGATAAGTATAAATTCGATATATAGTTTTTCGTCTTTTTTAAGTGAGGATACTTATGGTTTAATTATAAGACAGGCTTGTTTTTATTTGATTGGGTTTTTTCTTATTATTGTTTGTTTTAAGATTGGACCTGATAGGTTTTTGAAGTATTCTCCTTATATATATGGTGTTAATGTAATTTTACTTATTTTGGTTCTTTTTATTGGTACTGAGGCTAATGGTGCTAGGGCGTGGTTTTCTGTTCCTTTAATTGGGACTTTTCAACCAAGTGAATTTATGAAGATTGGGCTTATTCTTTTTTTGGCTAAGATAATTAGTGAGCATAAGATTAATGGTTTTAAGGATGAGGTTTTGCTTTTTGTTAAGGTTTTGATTGTTTTACTTATTCCTTCGTTTGTTACTTTTTTAGAGCCTGATACTGGGGCTGTTTTGATATATTTTGTTATTACTTTTGTTATGCTTTTTACTTCTAAGATAAGGATTAGGTGGTTTTTGTTTGCTTTTTTGATTATGTTTCTTTTGGGGGCTTTGCTTTTTTATGTTTATATTTTTCAAACTGATTTATTTATAAAGATATTTGGAAGTAGTATGTTTTATCGTTTTGATAGGATTTTTGATTGGGGTAATGCTTCTGGTATGCAACTTGAAAATTCTATTATTTCTATTGGTTCTAGTGGGTATTTTGGTCATGGAATTAGTAATATTTTGTTATATTTTCCTGAGGGACATACTGATTTTATATTCGCTTCTTTTGCTTCGATATATGGTCTTACTGGGATGTTTATTCTTATTGCTAGTATTGTTTGGTTTGATGTTTTGCTTATTAAAACTAAAACTAGAGAGGCTCGTTATAAATATGTAATTGCTGGTATGTGTGGGGCTTTGTTTTATCAACAGATTCAAAATATTTCTATGACTATTGGGCTTATGCCTATTATGGGTATTACTCTTCCTTTTATTTCTTATGGTGGTAGTAGTCTTATTTCTTATATGATTTTGTTGGGGATTGTTCTTTGTATTAGAAATGAGGAAGGAAGGAGAACTTAGTTTTTTAAGAATGTTTTATGTTTTTTATTGTTTTATTTAGTATAATTGTGTTTTTGTATTAGAAAAGATATAAGAGGTTTTACTTGTTTCTTATATCTTTTTTTGTTTTGTTATTCTATTTGCAACCTTGAATTATCATATTTAAAGTTATGCATTATTTCTTCTTCTGTTAAGGCTTTGTAATAAACTTTAGCACTGTAAACATTTATGTTTCCTGAACTTGTTGTCCCATTCCCTGCGAATATTTGGGCTTTGTTTATACCTATATTTCCTATGTTTGATGTGTATTCATAAGAGCCTGTTATGCTTTTATCTTCATTCATTTTTGTTCCATTTAAATATGTTATTATTTTTCCATTTGTTGCATCATTTACGAAATCTAGGGTTATTATTTTAGTTGGCGCTGTATAATCTTTGTAATAGGCATTTGTTAAGCCGGATGCGGTTCTTATTCCAACTTGTGGTACGAAATGATCTTTATATATTGTTGCGAATATGGCCATGCCACTATAATGGGTGGCTCCTAAGAAGACTACAGTGTTACCATAGGTTGTGTTTGTATAAGGTAGACTATTTACTTTCATAGTTATTGATAATGTGCTGTCTTTGGTTGCTGGAAGTGCTGTTGATAATGGTATTCCTGTGTCTACAGTTGTGTTTGGTAATTGTAAATTGTTATTTAACCATGTTCCAGATGAGATGGAACCATTATGACTTTTTCCACTTAAATCTTTCCATGATGACAGTACTTGTAAATGATTGTTGCCTGAATTTGCTAATCCATCATACCAGAGATTTAACTGGTCTTGTATGTATCCGTTTATTGTATTTGTGTAAGCATTTTGTCTTCTTCCGTTTGAGGTTTGAATATTTGCTTCGCTTATAATTTCATTAAATGTTTTATTATCTGATGATACATATGTTATTGAATCATGATAAACTCTTGTATCTCCGGCATTATTCCAGACTGCTACTTCATCTAAGTCGTATGTTTGTCCTAGGTCTACTGTTACACATTGATTTGATGATTCTGTTGCTGGTTGGCCCCATACATTTGGATCTATATCTCCGTCGGTAATTCTTGAATATGGACGTGTTGATAGTTCTGAGGTTGTTCCTGTTACTGTTTTTCCTTTGGCTATATTTACTCCATCTTTTATTGCCTCGATTTCTGTCCAAAGATTGTAATTGTTAGCACTACTATAATTTATACAATCTTTTATATATCTAACATTATTTAGTTTGGTATTTCTTCTT
>CAVGVM010000005.1:0-3295 GCA_963632645.1 Lachnospiraceae bacterium
ATCATATACCCCCGACATAGAAAAAGCCTCTGTAGACGAAGGTTACCTAGACTATGGAAAAATAAAAAATATATACGGAAACGAACTAGAATTCGCAAAAAAACTTCAAAATCAAATAAAAGAAGAACTAGGATTCACAGTAAATATAGGAATAGCAAACAACAAACTATGTGCAAAAATGGCCTCAGACTTTACAAAACCAAACAAAATTCATACCCTATATAAAGATGAAATAAAACAAAAAATGTTCCCACTTCCCATCGAAGACCTATTCGGAGTAGGAAAACAAACCGCAGAAAAACTAAAATATCTAAACATAAAAACCATAAAAGACCTAGCAACCAAAGACGAATATTCATTAAGACAAATATTCAAAAACCAAGCAAAACACCTAATCGAAATAGCAAACGGAATAGATAACTCCGAAGTAGACTCATCAGAATACAAACCAAAAGGAATAAGCCATGAACTAACACTAAAAGAAGACACAACCTCCAAACAAGAATTATATAAATACCTAAGAATACTATCAGAAATGGTATCAAAAAGAATAAGAAAAGAAAATAAATATGCAAAAGTAATATGCGTAATCTTAAAAGACAATAAATTCAAAAGATACTCCCATCAAAAAAAACTAAAAAATCAAGTAAATAGTTATAACGAAATATATAACTACTCCAAAGAAATACTAAACGAATTCTATAAAAACGAAAAAATAAGACTAATAGGAATAAGATTAGACGATTTAAAAGAAGAAAAAACCTATCAAACATCCCTATTTGATAAAGAACCAGAAAAAGATGAAAAAATAGACAAAATAATCGATCAAATAAACGACAAATATGGTAAACCAGTACTAAAAAGAGCCTCAAACATTGATAATAACAAATTTTAGAGGTATTATATAATAAAGGAGGAAATATATATGAAAACTATATTAGATTTATATTTAAAAAATAGAACAGTAATATTAAGATGTGATTTAAACGTAAGTATAAAAAATGGAAAAATAATAGATGATACAAAAATAAAATCAAGTATCAAAACAATAAAATATATCCTAGATCAAGGAGGAAAAGTAGTAATAATGTCCCATCTAGGAAAAATAAAAACAGAAGAAGACAAACAAAAAAATGATATGAAAATAGTTTACGAAAGACTAAACGAATTATTACCAGACAAAATAAGTTTCATTAACGAAACAAGTGGTTCAAAACTAAAAAAAGCAGTAAAGAAACTAGAATATGGAAAAGGATTACTAATTCAAAATACCAGATATGAAGATCTCCCAAAAAATAGAGAATCAGGATGCGATAAAAAACTAAGTAAGTTCTGGGCAAAACTAGGAGACTTTTACGTAAATGATGCCTTTGGTACAATCCACAGAATGCACGCTTCAAACTATGGAGTATCAAACTACCTAGAAAGTGCCATAGGATTCCTAGTAATGAAAGAATTAGAAAATCTAAATAGATTAGATAACCCTAAAAGACCATTCGTAGTAATAATGGGAGGTTCAAAAATATCAGATAAAATCGGAGTAATAAAATCATTAATAAAACAAGCAGATTATATCTTAATCGGAGGAGCCATGGCCTTTACATTCCTAGAAGCAAAAGGTTATAGAGTCGGAGATTCCCTATTCGAAGAAAAATATATCGACTACTGTAAAGATTTGCTAAAACACTATGGAGATAGATTAATCCTTCCAGTAGATGTATATGGAACCTATAACCTAACAGAAAAACCAGATGTAATTCTGCAAGACGTAGAAAACATTCCAAATGATTTCATAGGACTAGACATTGGAGACGAAACAATAAAACTATTCCAATCGATATTAAAAAACACAAAAACAATCTTCTGGAATGGTCCCCTTGGAGCATATGAATATGAAAAATTTAGATACGGAACTAATGAAATTCTAAAATATGCCACAAAAAATGTAGAAACAGTAATCCTTGGAGGAGGAGACATAGTAGGATGCTCAAACCTATTAGATTTAACAAAAGATGTAACATTTGCATCAACCGGAGGAGGAGCAACCCTAAAATACCTAGAAGACCATAACCAACCAGGACTAAGGAACATGAAATAATGAAAAAAATAGTAGTAATAAACCATAAAACATATTTAACATTAAACGAAGTAAAAAACTACGGAATAGATATAAATGATTACATAAGAACCGATCAAGAAGTAATAATATGTCCAAGTAATATCTACATACCATACCTAACAGGAAAATATAACTTCTCCCTAGGAAGCCAAAATATATCACCACTAGAAATAACCGGAGAAACAACAGGAAAAATGTTAAAATCCTACAACATAAAATATGCACTAGTAGGACACAACGAAAGAAAAAACAACCTTCATGAAACAAACAAAGAAATAAATAACAAAATAAAAGAAGCCCAAAAATACAACATAACACCAATAGCAATCCTCGGAGAAACCTATTACGAACAACAACTAAAAAAATCCGGAGAAGTCATCACAAAAACCCTAAAAGAATATCTAAAAGATACAAACGATAACATAATAATAGGATATGAACCAAACTACACATTCAAAGATAAACAAATACCTACAAAAAAACACATCGAAGAAATAGTAAAACTAATAAAACAAATAACAAAAAGAAAATACAACAAAGAAATAAAAGTATTATATGGTGGAAACGTATCAAAAGAAAACATAAAAACATTAGAACAAATAAACATTCTAGACGGTTACTTAGTAGGAAGAAAAGCCGTAAATATAAAAGATATAAAAGAAATATTTGATGAAATGGAGTAAGTTCGACAAAAAAAGCTAAAAAAAGCTATAGAACTTATTCTTTTTTTGTAGTAAAATAAAATTGCGTGGTAGTACGAAAGGAGAGACTATGGAAAAAATAAAAGTAGTTCTAGTTGACGATAACATAGAGTTAGTTAGAATGATAAAAGAATATTTTAGTAGTAATCGCGCAGGAATAGAAGTAGTATATACCGCAAAAGATGGTGAAGAAGGCTTAAATATTATCAAAAACAAACAAGACGAATATGATTTAATAATCTTAGACTTAGTAATGCCTAAAAAAGATGGAATAGCAGTACTAGAACAAATGAAACAAGATAACATAGATAAAAAAGTAATAGTACTAACATCATACAATAGTGCTGATATGATTAGAAAAACATCAGAATATGGAGTAAATTACTATCTCTTAAAACCATTTGATCTTCCAGAATTAGAAAAAAGAATTCTAGAAACAACAAACCTAATAAAACAAGAAAACAAATCAGTAAAC
>CAVGVM010000006.1:0-7035 GCA_963632645.1 Lachnospiraceae bacterium
TGTTAAATAGTTGTCTACTTTTACTTGACTAATGCATTAGTATTATTTATATATTTATTTTATAACAAAAAAACCACTTTTTCAAGCTGTTTTATTATTTTAATATTTTTTAAACAATTACTATTAAAACTCACAATTACCAGGAGTCCTAGGAAATGGAATAACATCTCTAATATTTTCAACTCCAGTTAAATATATTAACAATCTTTCAAATCCCATACCAAATCCTGAATGAACACAAGTACCATATTTTCTCAAATTCAAATACCATTCTAATCCATCTTCTTTTATACCAAGTTCCTTCATTCTATTAACAAGTTTATCATAATCCTCTTCTCTTTGAGAACCACCCATTAATTCACCAGCACCAGGAACCTCTAAATCTACAGCACCAACAGTCTTACCATCACTATTTTGTTTCATATAAAATGCCTTTATATCTTTAGGCCAATCAGTAATAAATACAGGACCTCCAAAATGTTCAGTAATATACTTTTCATGTTCCTTAGCAATATCTTCTCCATATTCTGGAACAAACTCAAACTTTTGCTTAGATTCCTTAAGAATAGTAATAACTTCCTCATGAGTAACTCTTGTAAACTTACTATTAATTAATTTTTCTAATTTATCAATAAGTCCTTTTTCCACAAACTTATTTAAAAACTCCATTTCTTCCTTAGCATGTTCAAGTACATACTTAACAATATACTTAAGCATATCCTCTTCAATATCCATTAATCCATCCAAACCACAAAAAGCAATCTCAGGTTCAATCATCCAAAACTCACTAGCATGAGTCTTAGTATTAGAATTTTCTGCCCTAAATGTTGGTCCAAAAGTATAAGTCTTCTTAAAAGCAGTAGCAAAAGTTTCAGCCTCTAACTGACCAGTAACAGTAAGACCAACCTTCTTTCCATAAAAATCCTTAGAATAATCAATATTTTTTTGATCAATTTTCCTTAAATCAAGTGTAGTAACTTGAAACATTTCCCCAGCACCTTCACCATCATTAGCAGTAATAAGAGGAGTATTAGCATACACATAACCTCTTTCACCAAAATAAGTATGAATAGCAAGAGCAGCAATACTTCTAACTCTAAAAACAGCCTGAAACAAATTTGTCCTAGGACGCAAATAAGCTTGTTCCCTTAAAAATTCTACTGAATGCCTCTTAGCCTGCATAGGATAATCCTCTGGACAATCACCGAGAAGTTTAATATCACTAACCTTAAGTTCATAAGCCTGTTCCTTACCTTCAGAAGCAGTAACAACACCACAAACCTCAATAGCACTACCAACATGATACTTTTGTATATCATCAAAATTACTCAAACTATTATCATAAACAAGTTGTAAATGTTTAAAACAAGTACCATCAGAAAAATCAATAAACCCAAAATCCTTTTGCTTCCTATGATTTCTAATCCATCCTTCTAATACAACACTCTTACCCTCATAATCTTTAATTTTACTAAATAATTCTTTTAAATCCATTTTAATTCCTCCCTAACAAAAAAATCACGATAACAAAGAGACGTCCAAAAACGCGGTACCACTCTTCTTATCATGATTGATATCTCTAAAATATAACGGTTTACCCGGTCTTTCCTACTAACTTCAGAAAAACACTCCGTGGTGTTATTCATATAGCACTTATTACCCATTTCCACCAAACAAGGCTCTCTATTAACAGTAATCTATATTACTTCTCCACATCAACGAATTAATTATTATTCTAAACACTTATAAAACATTTGTCAATATTATTTTACTCATATTTTACTTAGGCCAATACATTATAACCACCACTACCACCCCAATAAGAGCAATAGAAACAAGAATCATTTCCCTAACAGAAAGAGGAAATTTCTTCTTTGGAGGTTGATAACTAGTATTAACCTGAGGTTTATTATTCATTTCCATTTGTCCAACTTGTGAAACACCATCAGACATAGAAGTAGGTTTAATTCCATTAATAGCATTATTTAAATCCCTAGTACTACCAATCATATCTTGATTATTATCTCTAAACATAGGTTCAGGTCTCTTAGACTTAACACCACCTATATTATTAGAAATACCATTAATACCAGAATCATTATTAATACTATTTAAACCACTATTATTAACATTACTAGAACTATTATTCATACTACCAATACCAGTACTAACAGAACTATTAACATTATTACTTGTATTATTATAATTACTGTTTAAACCATTATTATTCATACTACTAGTATTATTTAAAGATTCCATACCAGCAGGTTTAGGAATACTAACAGTATCAGGTTTCTTATCACTATCATGAGTATCATTAACAGTACCAGAACTAACACCACTTGTTCCATAAGAACTACTAGTTCCTAAAGAATTAACACTTGAAGCACTAGAACCTATTCCATTTCCAACTTGAGTACTAACAGGTTTACTATTTGCAGTACTACCATAATTATCATTAATCGCAGAATTAAGTCTATCAAAAGCATTACCATTTCCACTGCTACTACTATTATTATTTAAACTATTATCACTATTTAAAGAACTAGATAAAGGCTTTTGTTCATTAACACCAACCTCAGGCTTACTAACAGCATTATTAACTCCACCATAAACATTATTACTATTCATTTCAGAGAAAGGTGTATTATTTACAGCATTACTGTTTACATTTGACATACCATTAAAAGTACTATTAACATTTTGATTAGCATTACTATTACCTAAATTATTATATTGATTAAAACCAGAACCTATATTTTGATTAGGAATATTATTAAAATTAGGAACACTCGGAGCACTTTGACTAGGACTATCAAATCCCGGAACAGATACAACTCCAGACTCCCCAGATTTAACTTCTTCCTTTTGCATAGTATAATTATTTACACCTGAATGATTTTGTCCTGACATTTGATTAGGTTGAACATTTTGATTTGGAACATTATTTCCTTGCATCACTCCAAGATTATTTGAAACATTAGCCATACCTTGCATAGTATTACGTTCATTTTGCACTCCAGAAAATCCTTGCATCATACCAGGCCCATTTCCTACACTACTTTGTCCACTAACCAACTGAGCATTAGCCCTATCTGCAGCATAATTACCACCATCATTATTATAAGAACCATTACCATTCATATTACTTGGTATACCATTATTCATATTATCTACCTTCTCTCTAAAATTCCTATTATATTAATATTATATATAAAATTATCTAGTTTTACAATAATGATTTTTACTTTTTGACACTTTTTGTAACAATATTTACTATTTTTTAACAACTTCTCTCGTAATCCAAGTCATTATAACCTTAACAATATAATCCTGCTGTAAAGAAGATAACTCCTTATCCTTAGATATCTTATGCCATTTTCCAAACAACCACGACAACAAGTACCAGTTGCATGCTGGGCAATAAAAACAGGATGTCCCCTCATCGGAGTTTGCTTTCCATCATTTAAAATAACCTTCGGAGCAAGTCTTTTCCCTATAAAATCATAAGCGTGCTCCTCAATAACTCTATATCCCTTCTCTTTTGCATAAACAATATCCTTTTCCTTAAGATGAAAACTACTCCTAAACTTAGATTTACTCAAAGAATTCAAAATATTATCAATATTATTCATACCAATCACCTAAAACTAAACCTAATATTACCTTTCCCATTACCACAACTAATATCAGCAATCGCCCCATTTATTACCGTAACACGTGGCCCAACATGCCCAATATCAGCATCTATCACAATCGGGACTCCTAAATCCCCTAAAACACTAATAACAGTATCTTCAAAACTTGTTTCAAACAAACTACTATACATACAATTCCTACCAAAAACAATACCCTTAGTATACTCAAAATAACCACTATCTTTAAGTTTCCACAAAAGTCTAATTATATTCTCCGAAGACAAAGAAAAATTCTCAAAATACCAAATAATCCCATCTTCCTTATACTTAGAAATAAAAGAAATAGTCTTATCATACTTAGTCCCAAAAATATCACCAATTACATCCAAACAACCACCAATCATTCTTCCAGACATAAAAACAGACTCCTCACCAGTAATAATTCTAAGATTAACATCACTATCTAAATTATATCCTTCTAAACCAGTAACTAACTTTCTTTTACTTCCCTCATACTTATCAAAACTATTTTGAATAACATACTTTCCTTCCAAAATATCAATATTATCAAATAAAGACTTATGCCACTTTTTCATACCAAAAGCCTTATAATTATTACTATATACCGTTGCAATATCTAAATTAGTAGTAATCGTATAAGTAAGCCATGTAGGATCAGAATAACCTTGAAACCACTTAGGATTCTTAGCAATAACCTCATAATTCAAATAAGGAATCATTTCCATTAAAAACTCACCACCACAAGCGGAAACTATCAAATCAACCCTATCATCCAAAAACAAAGATTCAAGCTCCTTAGCACGCTCCAAAGCACTAGAACTTCTCATATTATTACTAGTTATAACATTATCAGTTAAAATAACAGAAAAACCTCTATCACTTAAATTCCTACTAGCACTATCAAGCCTAACCAAATCCAAATCATCAGTAATCCCATCCGAAGGAGCAGTTACCCCAATAACACTACCCTCACTTAAAAACTTTGGATATATCATAAACACACCTCACAATATAAATATTTCAAAAAAAAGAAGAAACTAAGAAACTATAATCTCTTCCAAACTCTTTCTAGGTCTCATCTTAGGATTTTGATCCTTATAACCAATAGCAAGACAAGAAACACACTCATAACCAACAGAACTAATATAATTAATATCTTCTTTAATAGAATTAGTATTAGCAATCCATAAAGAACCATATCCCATTTCTGTAGCCTTTAAATGCATATTCTCAATAAAAGCCCCAATAGATAACATATCATCATCCCTATTACCTTCTTTATCATCATAATAAATAGCAAGTAAAATAGGAGCCTCTCTAATTATTCTAGCAGTATTAACCTTACTCTCATCACCATCAGCCTTATCCTCTAAAACACTAGCAATATTATCTTTCTCATCAACCTCTAAAATAGCAATCCTCCAAGGTTGTCTATTATGAGCCGAAGGTGCCATTACCCCAGCCTTAATTATTTCCTCAACATCACTAATAATAACTTCCTTATCTAAAAACTTTCTAATACTTCTCCTAGAAGCAATAACCTCATCAAAACTCATCTACCAAGTCCCAACCTTTCTTTCATAACTTCATATTTCTTCTTAGCAATTTCCCTAGTCTTAATAATACCATCATCTAATATCTCATCAAGCCTAGGACTATTTATAAGTTCATTATATCTTGCTTGAATACCACTAAGTTCATCACAAACAACATCCGCAACAGCATTCTTAAAATTACCATAATTAAAGCCCTTAAACTCATCCTCAATAGACTTAATATCTTTACCAGTAAGAGCACTATATATATTAATCAAATTAGAAATACCAGGTTTATTAACAGAATCAAATCTAATCTCCATATCACTATCAGTAGTAGCACTCATAATCTTTTTCCTAACAGAATTAAGATCATCAAGAAGCCTAATAACACCCTTAGGATTTTCACTAGATTTACTCATCTTCTTATCAGGAGTAACCAAATCCATTATCTTAGTACCACTATCACTAATCATAACATCAGGAACCTTAAAAGTATCTCCAAACTTCTTATTAAAACGAATAGCAATATCACGAGCAATTTCAACATGTTGCTTTTGATCAATACCAACCGGAACATAATCAATATCATAAGCAAGAATATCACTAGCCATTAGCACAGGATACGTAAAAAGACCCGCTGAAAAATTAACATTCTTACTACTCTTATCCTTAAACTGAGTCATACGCGAAAGCTCCCCAAAATAAGTATTACACTCAAGTAACCAAGAAATATTCGTATGATACTCATTCTCAGATTGAATAAATATTGTATTCTTATCAGCATCAATCCCACAAGCCAAATAAAGAGCAACCAAACTTCTAATATTCTTCTTTAAAACCTCTGGATCTTGAGGAACAGTAATAGAATGTAAATCCGCTATAAAAATATAACTATCATAATCATCCTGATACTTAACCATTTGCTTAATCGCCCCAACATAATTACCAAGAGTAATAACCCCAGTTGGCTGAAGTCCTGTCAAAATCTTCTTCATAAATGTTACCTCCATAAAAACAATTATACCAAAAATAAAAAAAATTACAAATACCCAAAAATAAAAACTTCAAAACAAAAATAATCTAAAAAACAACATTCACATATACAAAAATTAACAAATCAAAAACAAAAACAAACCAAATAACAAAATACCCCATTTGCAACCAAAAAACAATTAAAATATAATAAAAACATGAAACAAGAAATAAACAAATTACTAGACAATATAAACGGTTACCCTCTAGATGAAAAACAACGAAAAGTAGTAACCTCAAATAAAAAACACATACTAGTATCCGCCGGCGCAGGTTCAGGAAAAACCCTAACCATAATAGGAAAAATAAGATACTTAATAGAAATACAAAAACTAAAAGAATCGGAAATACTTTGCATATCATTCACAAACGAAGCAACAAACAACTTAAAAAACAAACTAAAAGAAAACTACAATTACAACATTCCCTGTTACACATTTCATAAACTAGGACTAGAAATCCTAAAGCAAGAAGAAAAACAAATAACAAAAACAGACACCTTAACCTACATAATAACAGAATACCTAAACTATCTAATATCTCAAGAAGACAAAAAAAGAGTCCTAACAATATTAAAAATTAAACACAACAACATAAACTATAACAAAAAATACAAAAACATAACACCACAACAATTACAAAACCTATCAAGTCTAATAGAAAAATTCATAAACCTCTTCAAAGCAAACGATCATAAACCCCAAGAATTTCTAAATTTCATAAACAAAGCAAAAAACAAAAAAGAAAAATACTTTCTAATCCTAACATATCATATCTATTACACATACCAAAAAGAACTAGATTCA
>CAVGVM010000007.1:0-2898 GCA_963632645.1 Lachnospiraceae bacterium
TTTAGAATCAGTCAAATCATTTATAGCAACAACTTCAAAATCATCACATTCCTCCATTATTCTAAAAACTAATCTACCTATCCTACCAAAACCATTAATTGCAACTTTCATATAATAACCTCCTATTCAAAATAACTACCACCAATAAACTCCCTAAGAACTGATTCACTAGGAATCTCATCAGTAGGAATACCTACAAACAAATCTAAGAAATTAAGTAACCTAACAACCTCCTCATAACAAGGAGAAGAATTATCAATCCCAAAAAGCAAAGGCTCAGCATACAACTTAAGTACACCAATCTCATATATAAGAGAAGAATTATAAACATAAGAAACATCATCTTGAAAAGGAAAAATATACTTATTCTCCCCATCCCTTACAGTCTGCCACCTCTTAATAGTATCCTCAGCACTATAACCACGAGTTCTATTATCCCTAACAATTCTTCTAAGCAACCTAACATCACTATTAGAAATCATATTATGATTATCAATATTCAAATCCGTAAGTGGTGAAATATAAACCTTATATTTATTATCTTTAGAAATAGACTTAGTCAGTTCCTCATTAACAGCATGAAGCCCTTCAATAATTAAAATATCATCATCATCAAGTTTTATCTTATTACCAAGATATTCCCCTTCACCCTTATAAAAATTAAAAGTAGGAATTTCCACTTCTTCACCCTTAAGAAGTCTAGTCAAATGATCATTAAACAAATCAATATCAATAGCATGAATAGTCTCAAAATCATAATCCCCATTAGGAAGTCTAGGAGTTTTTTCCCTACTCAAAAAATAATCATCAACCGAAAGAGGTTTAGGATTAAGACCAAAACTCTTCAAAAACATAGATAACTTTCTAGAAGTAGTAGTCTTAGCACTAGAAGAAGGTCCAGCCATCAAAACAATCTTCAAACTATCCTTCCTATCATAAATATCCCTAGCCAAATTAAGTAAATTATTACTAGAAATAGTCTCAGTAAGTTTAATAATATCAGAAATCTTACCACTAGCAACAGCCCTATTTATATCAACACTATTAAAAATACCAAGTTTCTTAGACAACTTATAATTCTCATCAAAAGTCTCAATTATCTTTTCCCTATTAATATACTCAGGTATCTTCCCATCATCAATAATCGTAGGAAACTGCATAATAAACGAACTCTTATCTAACAAATAAAGATCAAAATTCTTAAATATTCCCGTAGAAACAGGCATAACAGAAAAGAAATAATCATACAAATCACCAAGTTTATACAAAGTAACATAATGATTAGTATTATAAATAAACGTATCAGCCTTACTATTATCGCCAATACTTAAAAAATATTCCCTAGCCTCTTTTCTACTAACCAAACACCTCTCAATAGGCATATCTAAGTCAATAATTTCCCTCATCTTATTCTTAAGCATATTAATTCTTTCATGATTAAGATATAAATCACTCCTAAGCTTAACAGCCTTATCTATCGAATGACAAGCCTTAACATAATAATTATAACCAAAAAGCTCCTTAAAAGCATAAATAAGAACAAAGAAAAGTCCCTTTTGATATATCCTATTTCCAACTGGATCTAAAAGATTAACAAATCTAACACTACAATCCTTATTAATCTTCTTATCCAAAGAAAATAACTCATTATCTACAAAAGCAACAATCGCAGGAAACTTTTCCTTATATACTTTATTAGCAATTTCAAGAAGCGTAATTCCTTTATCAAAATCATATTTTTCATCATTAATAATAACATTAATTTTTTCCATAAATAAACACCCTCTTAATTCTATACTACTATTTTATCACATATTGTATGATTTTGATACGAATATTATTCATTTTTTTTCATATTCTATTAACAGGTGATAATAAATGAACTTAATTCCAACAGTAATAGAAAAAGAAATAAACGGAGAAAGAAGTTATGACATATACTCAAGACTACTAAAAGACAGAATTATAATTTTAAATGGAGAAATAAATGATACAACCGCTAACATAGTAGTAGCACAACTACTATACCTAGACTCAGAATCAAACGAAAACATAAGTCTTTACATAAACTCTCCCGGAGGATCAATAACCGCAGGAATGGCAATATACGACACAATGAACTTTATCAAAAGCAAAGTATCAACAATTTGCATAGGAATGGCAGCTTCCATGGCAGCATTTCTCCTATCAAGCGGTGAAAAAGGAAAAAGACTAGCACTACCAAATTCCGAAGTCATGATACATCAACCACTCGGAGGAGCCCAAGGACAAGCAACAGAAATAAAAATAGCAGCAGAAAGAATACTAAAACTAAAAGAAAAACTAAACAAAATCATGTCAAAAAACACCGGACAACCACTAGAAAAAATACAGCAAGATACAGAAAGAGATTATTTTTTATCAAGCAAAGAAGCTAAAAACTATGGCCTAATAGACAAAATTATTGAAAATAAAAAATAAATTATGTATAATTAAATTGGTGATTATATGAAAAGCTGTGAATTAATCTGCAACCGCGAAAGTGGTAAAGGAATAAAAGGAAAAACCCTAAACGAAGTTATTAACAAATTAACAGAACACGGATACAAAACTCACATATATTACACAGAAAAACACGGAGATGCCAAAAGACACGTAAAAAACTTAAAACAAACAGACCTAGTTCTATCAATCGGTGGAGACGGAACATTTAACGAAATAGTATCAGGAAACCACCTAAGAGAAAACAAATTAGTACTATCACATATCCCCGTTGGAACCACCAACGACATAGGTCACATGCTAGGACTAAACAAAAACATCCTAAAAAGTGTAGAAAAAATCCTCGAAGGAGAAATAAAAAACGTTGACCTAGGACTAATCAACAATCAGCCATTCTTTTACGTCGCAGGATTTGGA
>CAVGVM010000008.1:0-2506 GCA_963632645.1 Lachnospiraceae bacterium
CACCTCTAGTCTCTAAAATATAGTATATCATTAAATTAGTTATTTATAAAGTTAATTAAAACAAAAATAACATCTTCACGTAAAAAAAGAAGTCGTACCCCCTGAGGACGACTTCAATAAAAAGAATAAAAAGGGGTTGGCTAGTGTGATACTAGCATCCAATTCGCCTAAGTCGAATTGGTGATATATATAATAATCACAAAAGAGTAATTTGTCAATTGTTTTGACGAAAAAAGTTGAAAAAAATCAAAAAAATTTTTCCAATCAAATAAATTTAAACAAAACTCCTTTCCAATCAAAAAATTAAACATAAAAAAATAAACATTTACCACCAATTTTCTTTGAAAAAATAGTAAAAATATGATATAATTTGAAAGAAAAAGGACGTGGTAACATTGATAACTTTAGATAAAGTAAAAGGTGTTGGACCAAGAACTAAAATGTTATTTAACAAACTTGGAATAGAAAACGTAGATGATTTGGTATCACATTATCCATTTAGATACGAAAGAATAACAAGAAGTAATTTGCAAGAAGCAAACGAAATGGATAAAGTTATAATAGATGGAAAAATAGATAGTGCCCCAATACTTGTTAGACTAAAAGGAAACCTTAATAAAATGAATGTAAGAGTAGTAACAAGCGATGGAAAAGTAGTAGGAGTTTCAATCTTTAACAGAGCCTTTCTAAAAAGTTCCCTAACTGTCGGAGCAAATGTAACAGTATTTGGTAAATTTGAAAAATCAAAAAACATAATTCTAGCCTCAGAAATAAGATTAGGACTTCTACCAAAAGGAGAAAAAATAGAAAGTGTCTATCATGGAACAGCAGGCCTTGCTTCCAAAAACATCGCAGGATTTATAAACACAGCCCTTATGCAATATGGAAACGAAGTAACAGACTACATACCCAAAACATATATAGACAAATATAACTTTCTAAACAAAAAAACAGCACTTAATATAGTACATAACCCTCCAGCAATGGACAAACTAAAAGAAGCCAGCATAAGATTAAAATACGAAGAATTATTCTTATTTATGACCAAAATAAACTATCTAAAAATAAAAAATCAAAACATAGAAAATGGTATAGAAAGAAAATATAATGAAAAAGATTTAAATGGCTTAATAGAAAATTTACCATTCAAATTAACCAATGATCAAAACAAAGTATTAACAGAAATACTATCAGATATGAAATCTAAAAAAAGAATGAATAGATTGCTTCAAGGAGACGTAGGAAGCGGAAAAACAGTTATATCCGTTATAGCACTATATGCCAATTACTTAAGTGGTTTCCAAGGAGCATTAATGGTTCCAACAGAAATATTAGCAACTCAACATTTTGAAAACGTAAAAAAGACACTAGAAAATTACAATCTAAAAATAGAACTCCTAGTAGGATCACTTTCGAAAAAAGAAAAAGATGCCATCCATAAAAAGCTAAAAGAAGGAGAAATAGATATAATAATAGGAACCCATGCCCTAATACAGGAAGACACAGTATATAAAAACCTAGGACTAGTAATAACAGACGAACAACATCGCTTCGGAGTAATGCAAAGAACAATCCTAAAAGAAAAAGGTAATACACCAGATGTATTATATATGTCCGCAACTCCAATTCCTAGAACATATGCTATGACAATCTATGGAGACATGGACATTTCAACAATAGAAACTCTTCCAAGTGGTAGAAAACCAATAACAACATACTTAAAAAGTAATAAAGAAATAAAAGATGTATTACATATGATGTATGACGAATTAAAAGAAAAACACCAAATATATGTAATCGCACCACTAATCGAAGAAAGTGAAAATCTAGATTTAACAACAGTAAACGAATTAAAAGACAAAATGGAATCAGCATTCGGAAGCAAATACAATATCGGAGTAGTCCATGGAAAACTATCAAATAAAGACAAAGATAAAATCATGGAAGAATTTATCAAAAATAACATACAAATATTAATAAGCACAACCGTAATAGAAGTCGGAGTAGACGTCCCAAATACAACCATGATAGTAATATTTGATGCCAATAGATTTGGACTTTCAACCTTACACCAATTAAGAGGAAGAGTAGGAAGAAGTAACCTAGAATCAAAATGTATATTAATTAGTGATAGTGATACCGATAGATTAAAAATAATGACAAAAACAAATGATGGTTTTGAAATAAGTGAAGAAGATTTCAAACTAAGAGGACACGGAGATTTGTTTGGAACAAGACAAAGTGGTGATATGTCATTTAAAATAGCAAACGTAAAAGAAGATTATAAAATATTATTACAAACAAAAAAAGATTCAATGAAATTCCTAGAAAGTACCAAAGAAGAAGATATAAAACTAAGATATGAAATAATTAGTAGTATAAACGACGCATAAAACAAACAAAAAAAATAACAAATTTAAAAAATAGAATTGACTTTATATAAAAAATATATTAAAATCTCAAATTTGACACTTTTGAAAGATAAAAATCTCTCTAACCCTTGATA
>CAVGVM010000009.1:0-8591 GCA_963632645.1 Lachnospiraceae bacterium
GGTTTCAAAATATCGTGGTTAGATTCCATTTACACAGAATTTTTTACACACTCAATCAAGCATAGACTTATCTAAAAATTTCTCATGCGTTTATCCTGGTTTTTTTTACACTCTTATACAGTTATTTTGTTATTTTCTATCATGTCTTGGGTTATGGTTATTTTGTATATTTCGTTTTCTTTGTAGTTTCCTTTTAGGGTTAGATATAGATAATTTGTTGTATGTCCGTATGCTTTTCCTTCTTCTTGTTTTTCTATTAGTATTTCTTCTTGTTTTTCTATGCTTTGTTTATAATAGTTTTCTTCTAGGGTTTCTGATAGTTTTAGTAGTTTTTTTGTTCTTTCTTTTTTGGTGTTTCCATCTACATGGTTTGTCATTCTAGCGGCTTTTGTTCCATTTCTTTTTGAGTATGGGAATACGTGTACTTTTGAGAAGTTTATGTCTTTTATTGTTTCCATACTTTCTTCGAAATCTTCTTCTGTTTCGTTTGGAAAGCCTACTATTACATCTGTTGTTATTGATATATCTGGTCTTATTTTTCTTATTTTGTTTATTATATTTTTGTATTCTTCTTTGTTATATTTTCTATTCATTAGTTTTAATATTTTGTTACTTCCACTTTGAAGTGGTATATGTAAGTGATTACATAGGACTTGATTTTTTAGTAATTCAAAGAATTTGTCATCTAATTCGGTTATTTCTATTGATGAGATTCTTAGTCTTTTTAGTCCTTTTATTTTTAATATTTTTTCTAGAAGGCTTGAAAAGTTTGTGTTTAAATCTTTTCCATAGTTTCCTGTGTGTATTCCTGTTAGGACTATTTCTTTGTAACCATTTTTTACGAGATTTGTTAATTCTTCTAGGACTATTTCTGGTTTTTTTGATCTGCATCTTCCTCTTACGAAGGGAATTATGCAGTATGCACAATAGTTTTCGCAACCGTCTTGGATTTTGACAAAAGCTCTGGTTCTTGTTTCTACGTGGTTTATTTCCATATCTTCGAATGGTACGGTCATTATGTTTTCTTTTGCTATTATTTGTTTTTTTGTTTTTAGGTTTTCTTCGACTAGGTCTACTATGTTTGATTTGTTATAGTTTCCTATTACTACGTCTATTCCTGTGAAATCATAATCTTTTGCACTTTCTACGAAACAACCGCATACTACTTTGCAAGCGTCTTTGTTTTTGATGCTGTTTATTATTTTTCTATCTTTTCTATCACTGTTATTTGTTACTGTACAGGTATTTACTATATAGATATCACATTCTTCTTCGAATGGTACTATTTCGTAGCCTCTGTTTTTGAATAGGCTCATTATAAATTCACTTTCGTATGTGTTTACTTTACACCCTAGGGTATGGATTCCTACTTTCATATTTTTTCCTCCTAAAGAAAATAAATTAGACTAATCTAATTTACTTTTTAATTTTTTTAATTCTGATAAAAAGTCTTCGGTTTTTTGTATTTCATCTTCTAATTCTTGTGTTTCTATATTTTTGTCCATTCTTTTTAGGACTTCTTTTTTTGTTTCTTGTTTTGTTTTACCGCTGTAAAGACCAAATACTGGTGAGATTACTTCGGAATTTTTGAATTTTTTTGGTTCTTCGTCTTCGAATATTGGGTTATTTACTTTGGCTGGTTTTTCTTCTTCTTCGATTATATTTTGTTCTTCGATGTGTTTTTTGTATAGTTCATCTATTGTGATAGCGGCTTCTCCTTCGTCTTCTAGTAGTTTATCGTTTTTTGAATCTATATCGTGAGATGCTTTTATTAGTTCGTCATAACTTATTATTGATTTTTCTTCTTGTTCTGTTTCGAAGTGAGTATGATCTATAAGATCGTCTTCTTTATCTATTAGTTTTTTGGTTACTTCTTCTAGTTTTTCTTTAGCATCTTTTGTTGGATCGGTATTTTCTACGTATACTACTTCTTGTTCTTGTTTTGGTTTTTGCTCTTTGATTACTATTTCTTCTTTTACTGGTTTGCTATGTTGTGGTATGTAGTTTTCGTTTATTTTGCTTGACTCATTGTTATTTATAGGAACTGTGTTTATATTATTATTTACTTCATAATTATTGGGGTTTTCTAATACTTCGACTGGTTCTTCTTTTGTTATTTGGTTGTTTTGAACAGGTTCTTTTATATAGTTATTATTTCTTACTTCGTTGTTTATTATTGGTCTTGGCATTCTAGTTGCACTGCTTATATTAGAGATTTGTCTTTTTATTTGTTTTTTCATTTTTGCTCTTATTTGAAATTTTTCGATTATTATTATGGTTACAAGTGCTAGTAAGATTACTCCTACTACTACAATTATTATTATGAAGTTTTCTTTTCCAAATTCATTTATAAATTCACTCATTAAATTCACCTGCTTCTAATAAATTAATTCTATCATGAAACGCATATCTTGACAATAATTCTTTTGATACTTATTAAATTTCTTTTAAGATGTCTTGGGTTATGGAATATAGGTATGTTGTTACGGGTTTATGAGTTTTGTTTTCTATGTAGTTTTTGTAACCTTGTAGTTGTTTTTTATAGTTTTCGTCTGTTATGTCTTTTAGTTTGTAATCAATTATTAGTATTTGGTTTTGATATTCTAACATTAAGTCTATTATTCCATGATATGATTTGTTTTCTTCTTCGAAATAGAATTCGTATTCTTTGAAGATTTTTGCTTCTTTTATGTTTTTTATTTCTTGGTGTTTTAGGAGTTTTTTTACTTCTTCGTGATGGGGGGTTGTAAAGTCTTCGGTTTCAAATATGTAATGGATTTTTGTACCATATTTCATGTTTTCTAATTCGTTTTTTGTTTTTAGTGTGGTTGTTGTTTTTGAGAATTTTGTTTCTGTTAAGGGGTTGTTTGGTATTGTTATTTGTTTTTTTGTTATTTGTTTTATGTTATCTTTTAGGATTGTTAGGTCTTTTAGTTTGAAAACATTATAGTCTTTTGTTAATGGTATATCTTCTTGTGATAGGTTTTTTATGTTTATATCGAATTTGTCTTTTACTGTATTTATTATGTCTAGAAATGATTTGTATTTTAATCTGATGTTGTTGTTTACTAGGGTTTCGTCGTTATATATGTCTTCGTTTAGGGGTGCTACAAAGATCATTTTTTCTTTTGCTCTTGTTACTGCGACATATAATAGTCTTATTTTTTCTGATATTTCTTCTTTGATGTATTCTTGTTTTATGAGATGTTTTGTGAATATTTCTCCGATTCCTTCTTTGTAGTATGGGGTTGTTATTCCGTATTTTTGATCGTATCTAAATTTGTCTTTTATGTCGCTTGTGTTAAATTCTTTATATAGTCCTGAATAGTAACATACTGGGAATTCTAGTCCTTTTGATTTGTGTATATTCATTATTTTTACTGATACGTTGTCTTTGGTGTTTACTTTGTATTTTATTTCTTCATCGCTTTTAATCATTTTGTCTAGGTATTCTACTAGGTCATATGGGGTGTATCCTAGATCTTCTAGGGATGAGGTTATTTGTTTTAGGTTTAGGACTCTTATTAGGGTTTTATCTATATCGTGATATGTTAGGCTTTTTTCGTAGAAGTTAAATTCTTTTATTAGGATTTCTAGGAATTCATGACATGATATATTATCTAGTTTTTTTGATATTTCTTGGGATTTTATGTATAATTCTTCTTCTTTAAAGGTGTTTTTTTCAAAGATTTCAAATATTTTATTATCTGGTGTTTGGTATAAGTAACTTCTTAGAATTGATGTGAAGTAATATTTGAATTCTTTGTCTAGTTTATTATTTTTTATTTTTATTATGAGACTTGCTAGGTTTTTAATTATAAATATATCATATGATTTTGTTAGTTTTTCGTCTTGGAATGCTACTAGGGGGATTCCTTCGTATTCGAAGATTTTTTTGTAAAGGTCGAAGTCTGTTCCGCGGTCCATTATTATGCAGAAATCACTATATTTTATGTTTCTTAGGGTGCTTGTTTCTTTGTCTATTACCATGTAATTGTTTTTTATTTTGTCTTTGATATCTTTTGCTATGATGAATGGTTCTATTTCGTTTTTATCGTAGTTTTTTATGTCTTTAGGATTATAGTTATATATTTCTAGGTTATTGTTTATTTCTTCTTTGTTTTGTTTTTCGTACATGGTGTTTCCAAATATCATTTGATGTGTTTTGCTGTAGTCTGCTCCTCCTAGGAAGGTATCCATTATTTTGTTAAACATTTTGTTAATGTCTTCTAGGACTTCGCTTCTTGATCTAAAGTTTTTTAATAGATCTATTTTTATTCCTTTTTCTCCTTTGGAGTATGTTATATATTTGTTTTTAAAGATTGCTGGGTTAGCGTTTCTAAATCTATATATTGATTGTTTTATGTCTCCGACCATGTAGACGTTATTGTTTTCTATTTGGTTTATGAATATTTCTTGGAGATCGTTTGTATCTTGATATTCATCGACCATTATTTCGTTATAGTAATATTTTATTTCTTCGTTTACGTCTTTGTTTTCTTTTACTATATCTATAGCCATTTTTGATATGTCTATGAATTCGTAGGAAGCATTTTCTTTTTTATATTTTGATATTTGTTCATCTAATTCGTTTATTATTTCTATTATGGTGTTTACGTAGTCTTTAGTGCTTAAGTATGTTTCTTTTATTTCTTTTTCTGTGTTATAGATTGTTAGTTTTTTTAGTTCGTCTTGGAGTTCTTTTATTTTTGCTCTTTCTTCTTTAGAGTTTTTTACCCTTTTTGGAAGATCAAATTTTATGTTTTCTTTTATGTCGTTATAAGTATTTGAGTTTATGAATTTTGAAAGGTTTTCTTCGTATTCTAGGACTTTTTTTGATTCTTCTAGGGTTAGTATTTCTTCGTATAGGTCTTTTATTTCTTGATGCTTTTCGTATATGATATTTAAGTAAGATTCTAGGAGTTTATTTATGTAATTTTCATTATAAAAGGTATCTAAGTAACTTTTTAGATATTCTTTTTTATCATATTTTTGTTCTAGGTTATTGTTTATTTTTAGGATTTGGTTTTTGATATTTTGATCGTCTTTTAAGCAGAAGTCATTTATTAGTTTTAGAAATTTTTGATCTTCTATGTTATATTTTTTTTCGAAGATTTCGTCTAGTATTTGTTCTTTTTTGATATTTATTATTGAGGACGAAACTATGCCTATGTTTTTTGATATGCCAAGTAAATAATGGTATTTTTTTACTATAGATAAGGCATAACTATCAAAGGTTGTTATGTAAGCACTATCGAGGTAATCTAGTTGTTCTTTTAGTTCTGGTTCTTTTTTTATGGCTTTTCTTATACGATCTTTCATTTCTCCGGCAGCTTCGTTTGTAAATGTGAGGACGAGTAATTTGTTTACGTCTACTCCATCTTTTAGTTTTCTTATTACTCTGGCAGTTAGGACTGCTGTTTTTCCTGATCCTGCGCCGGCGGATACTATTATGTTTTTTCCTTCTTTATCTATGGCTTCTTGTTGTTCTTTGGTCCAATTAGGCATCTATATCACTCCTTAGGTAAGATAAGTCTTTATCTTCTTTTATTAGTATTTCGTCTTTTGGTTCTTTGAAACATATATCACTATATTTACAGAATTTACAACCTAGGACTTCTTTTTCTGTTTTTTTAGGTTTTATGTCAAAGTTACAGTTTACTATACTTTCTATAGCGTTATTTATGTTTTTATCGGTTATTTCTATTAGTTTTTCTATTTCTTCATTATCTATTGTTTTGGCATAAGCATTAAAATCTCCATCATTTTTTAATTTCATTGATTTTATGTATTTACTTAGTTTATAGGTTTTATCAAATTCATATAAAATATTTTCATCATTATTTGAGTAGCCTGATAATAAAAGGTTTTCTCTTTTTTGGTCTTCGATTGTTTTTTTAGAATCTATGTTGTAAGGTCCAGATAGTATTTTTTGAAGATAGAATCCAGCGAATTTTATGTTTTTTAGTTTGTTTGTGTTTTTTGCTAGGTATAGATATACTGGTAATTGCATTGATAAGCCATATGGTACGTAACCTAGGTTTATATCTGCTGCTCCTGTTTTATAGTCTATTATGGCTACTACTGTAGTTTGATCTTTTGGTTCATACATTATTTTGTCAATGAATCCTTTGAAGGTTACTTTTACGTCTTGATAGGTTTTTTCTACTGTTACTCTTTCTTCGAATAACATTTGTTTTAGGTTTGAGTTTTCTAGTTGTTCTTTAATTGTTTGATGAATGAAGTATAGTTCTTTTGATAACTTTTTTATGAAGAATTCTTCTTTTTTTGATAGTTTTTTTTCATTATTTGTTACGAATTCTTTTATTAAGTAATCTATTTCTTTGTTTTCTTTTAGGGATTTTTCTAAGACATAGTGAAACAAGCTTCCTATATAGGCTTCGAAGCGTTCTTCGTATATATCTAGTTTTAGGATGTGTGATAAGTAGTATCTGAATGGACATTTGTAATATGAGTCCATACTTGAATATGAGAGATTGAAACTATTATTTAGATATTTTTTTAAGAGATTTTGGTCTATTTTGTGATATTTGTTATTGTAGGTGTTATATTCTATATCATTATAACTGTTATATAATAGTTTTAGGTTTTTGGTTATTTCTCCGGTTTTTAGATAGTTATCTATGTATTTTGAAAGGTTTACTTTATCTGAAATAGTGCTGTAACTTTCTTGGTAGTTTAGTTCTTTTTTTATTACTTCTAGGTTTAAATCTAATATTAAGTTGGAGGGATAATAGGTTCCAGATGGAGATGTGTTTTTATAGGTTATTATTAGATTTTTAATATTTTTTATGTTATTTATGGTGTTTTGTTTTTCTGTTTTGTTTTGCTCTAGTACTTTATCTAGTAATAGTCCTTCTTTTATATTATCTGTTATGAATTCTTCGTCTTTATGGATTTTTGGTACATCGTTTTGGTTAAAGGACATCATAAATACGTAGGTATCATCACTTATGTAATCGTTTAAGTACTCTACTATTTCGATAGTGTTTTGATATATTTCTTTTGGTAAGTATGTGTTTTTAAAGTCATAGGTTATCATTTCTTTTACTATTTTTTGGTTTTTAAATGATATATATTTATTAACTATTTTTGTTATTAGATTTAGTATATCATTGTTTTTATATTTTTCTTGCATAATTGTTATTTTTTCTTCTAGGGGACCTTCTAGGGACAGGAATTCTTGGGCTATTTTTGTAGAGATTAGTTTACTATTTTTAAGGTATAGGTTTAAGTTATACATTGAGAATATTCTTGTTATTATGTCATAGTAATCAGTATTTACGTTGGTTAGTTTTATATTTTCTATGTTTATGTTTTGTTCTATTAGTTTGGTTATTTCTTTTGCTACGTATTCTATTTCTTCGAATATGGTGTTAAATTCATATACTTGGTGGGTGTAATTTTTATATTCTTTGTTTATTATTTCTACGTTTGTATAGTTTTTTAGGTTTTCTATGAGGTGTTTTTCTAGTTTTGTATATGAGTTGTAGTTGTAGAAGACTAGGTTTTTGTTTTTTATGTAGTCTAAGAAAAGATTATCTTTTATTAATAGGTTGTTATCTTCTAGTTCTTGTTTTAGCTTTGATAGGTTGTTTAGTTTTTCTGCTTTGTAGGTTTTGTTTTCTATGTAATACATATTTTTTAAGTAGATGTTTGCAACTTCTATGTTGAGATTATATTTATCCATTAAGTAATAAATAGCATTTTCATCATAGGAAAAGTAATATTTTTTTAGTAGTTCTTCTTTGGTTAAGAAGTTTATATTAATTAGTTTATCTAAATTATTTAGTTTTTTTAAGATATTTAGTTTGTTACTATAATTAGTAATAATAATTGTGTTATCTTTTAAGTTATTTGTTAATTCCATAAATCATACTCCTTGTATAATATTATATATTATATTTAGAGAAAAAAAAAGAAAGAATTAGGCTTGTTTGCTTGTTTCTTTCTTAGTTTCTTGTTTTGTTTGAGTTTTATTTTTATTGTTTTTTGATTTCTCTTTGAATGGAATACCATTTTCTGTTTTTGTATCTTTTTTAGGTTTTTCAGAGTTTATTATTAGGGTTCCTAGGAAACTATCATTTGAAGTTTTTCCTCCATTGTAAGTTATTGTTATTGTGTATTTGTGAGTTGTTCCTGCGGTTATTGCTACGGAGTTAAATATTTTAGAAGATGCAGAAGGAACTTGAGATTTTCCTAGGGATGCTGATCTGTCTCCAGAACCTTTTATTGTGTATAAAAGTTTATTTTGTTCTTTAAATGTGTTTGCTACTTTTAACCATTCTAGGCTATAAGTTTTTAGTTCTTTTGTAGGATTTGTAACTGTTATTTCTTTTGTTATTTCATATGGTGCAGATGGATTTTTTATGTTTATTTGATCTCCATCTTTATAAGTTACTTTTAAGGAGTTTACTTCAGTACTAGTATCTTTAGTACAGAAATAGATTCCTAGTATTATTGCGACAATTAGGGTTATTGCAATAATTATTAATAATATTTTGTGTTTTTTAATAAAATTCGCTATGTTGTAGTTTTTGAGGGATAGTGGTATAATAAAAATGCTTAAG
>CAVGVM010000010.1:0-5447 GCA_963632645.1 Lachnospiraceae bacterium
ACACCAAAGAATACTGCAAAAAAGGTGATATAATCGGCGTAAAAGGAAGAATAGAATCCAAAATCTATGAAAAAGATGATGAAACAAAATACAAACTAGAAGTAATCGCCGAAAGAATAACATTCCTATCATCAAATAATCATGAATCAAAAAGCGAGTAACATTCGCTTTTAATTTGCTAAAAAACATAAAATTGTTCCAAGAAAAAGATCAAAATTTGTTGAAACTTAACTTTTTTTATGATATAGTGTTTATATAATAAGGAGGTCTAATATGGAAGAAAATAAAAAAACCTTAAGAGTCAATAAATTAGATGGAACTTTTGAAGAAGTCGAAGAAGTAGTTAGTTTCGAATTTAACGATACAAAAAAACGTTATGTAATATATACAAAAAATGAAAAAGACCAAAACGGTAACATCACAATTTATGTTACAGAAGTAGTAACAGATGTCCACGGAACAAGATTCCTTGGCGTATCTACTGAAGAAGAATGGGCTAGAATAAAAGATGTATTACGCGAACTAGCAAAAAGAGAAGCTTAAGGAGGGGTAAAATGGAAAATTTCAAAATAATTAGTAATAACGAGTTAGCAACATCCGTAGAACAAATAAATCCTGCTAAAAAACTAAAAACTCGTTCACATGATTTTAGTAATATTTCAAAAGCTGGAAAAGTAGCAACAACGCCAAAAGTAGAAAACACCATAAAAGAAGATATATCTTTCGGATTTGATGTTCCAAAAACAAAACCAAGTATAGATAGTCGCTTAGAAAGAGAATATACAAAACCAGCATACACTGAACCAGTAAAAGAAGAAAAAACTGAAGTACCAGCATATAATGCTATAAAAGAAGAAGAAATAATTGATTTAAAACACATCAAAGATCTAGAAAACACCTACAAAGGACACAGATCAGTAAGAGAACCAGAAAAAGTAGAAAAGAAAGCACCAGAAAAACCAGAAGAAGAAGTAATAACAGAAGAAATGTTTAGAGCAGAACTAGAAAAAGCAGACTTCTCTCAAGAAGCATCTAACTTCAAAGAAAATCTTGCTAACCAATACAACGTCCTAAGAAAAAAAATAAAAGATCAAAAAGATAAAATAGATGATATCACAAGAGAATACTCTCAAGAATCAGAACGTGGTAACACAATAAGAGAAGAAAAGAAAGATATCCAAAAAGTCCTAAATGGTATGAACGCTTGGCAAATGGAATTCTTTGCAAAATTCAAAGACGAGCAAAGAACAAAAACATTACTAAACAATATAGAAGACTACTTTGCATCATATAGAAAAGATCTAGAAGAAAAAATACGTGCAGAAAAAGCCGGAGAAGAAAGAAAAGAATCCTTAGGAAAAGCAGAACAAAAAGCCAGAGAAGACTATTCATCATGCAAAAAACAACTACTAGAATTCATCAAAAAGAATTACCAAACATTAAAAGAAGTAAATCGTCATGATGAAGTACTAAGAGCAAACGATGCAGAATTAAAGAGTCTAACCGGAGCAAAAGATTTAGATTCCCTATATCTAAACTCAGAAAAAGACTCATTACGCTTTAATGGAAGAGCAACCTTCGGAGTAAACCAACCACAAAGAGAACCAGTAAATGCTATTCCAGAAATAAATAATGGTCTAAACAACATAGATTCATCAAATGATAACAAACCAAATATCTTCGATGTATTTAGACGCGCAGCAAACGACGATCAATTATAAAATATAAATTAGAGCTAAGGCTCTTTTTTATTGCTTTTTTAAAAAGTATTATTGAAAAATCTCTTATGTTTTAGTATACTAATCATGGTGATAAAAAATGAAAAAAATATTAGATGGTAACAAAGCATGTGCAACAGTATCATATAAATTTACTGAAGTTGCAGGTATATATCCAATAACTCCAGCCACAACTATGGCCGAGTATATTGATGAACTAGGAAATAAAAACGAAAAAAACTTTTTAGGTAGCAAAGTAAAAGTAGTAGAAATGCAAAGCGAAGCCGGAGCAATAGGAATGGTTCATGGTCTTTTACAAGATGGAATCCTATCTAGTACCTATACTGCCAGTCAAGGACTACTTCTAATGATTCCAAATATGTACAAAATAGCCGGAGAACTTTTACCATGTGTTATAAACGTCGCAGCCCGTACCATAGCAACCCATGCTCTTTCCATAATGGGAGATCAAAGTGATATCTATGCTGTAAGAGGAACAGGATTTGCCATCCTAGCATCATCATCAGTCCAACAAGTAATGGACCTTACAAGCATAGCATACCTTTCAACCATTCGAGGAAGAATCCCCTTTGTAAACTTCTTTGATGGTTTCAGAACCTCTCATGAATATAACAAAATAGATGTAATAGATTTCGAAAAAGTAAATAAACTAATCGACAGAGAAGCATTACAAAAATTTAGAAACCATTCCCTTGATATAGATAACCCAACCACAAGAGGAACCAATCAAGGAGACAGTGTTTACTTCGAAGCCGTAGAATCCCGTAATGACTTCTACGACAAACTACCAGACATAGTAAACAACTACATGAAAGACATAAACAAAATAACAGGAAAAAACTATAAACCATTCGAATACTACGGAGACCCAAAAGCAAAATACGTTATCGTTGCCATGGGCTCAGTCTGTGAAACAATAAAAGAATTCCTAGACTACAAAAACACAAAACTAGGATTAATCGAAGTCCATCTATATAGACCATTCTCAAGCAAATATCTATTAAACGTCTTACCAAAAACCACAAAAAAAATAGCAGTCCTAGATCGCGCAAAAGAACCAGGTTCCCTAAACGAACCACTTTGCTTAGATATAATAGATGTAATCAAAAACAACAACCTAAACATAGAAGTCTATGGAGGAAGATATGGACTATCATCAAAAAATACCAATCTAAACGACATAGAAGCAGTATATAACAACCTAAAAAGCCAAACACCAAAGATAAAATTCACAATAGGAATAAACGATGATATAACAAACCTATCCCTTGAAAGAACAAATACTATCTTCAAAAATGATTATGATGAAGTTCTAATATACGGTTATGGATCAGACGGAATGATCACAACATCCAAAGACATACTAACAATAATCGGAGAAAACACAGACAAATACGTCCAAGGTTACTTCGAATACGATTCCAAAAAAAGTGGGGGAGTTACCAAAAGTCATTTAAGATTTAGTAATAAAGAAATAAAAAGCACCTACTACGTAGAAACCCCAAAAGTAGTAATCTGTTCCAAAGATACTTATCTAGACAAATTCGATATGTTAAAAGGCATAACAAAAAACGGTATATTTATCCTAAACACAGAACAAGAAAAAATAAAACTACCAAACAACTATTTAAAAACAATAAAAGAAAAAAACATAAAATTCTATACAGTTAATGCCTCAAAAATAGCAAGTGATAATGGTATACCAAACAAAATAAGTATGATAATGGAAAACGTAATCCTAAACATAACAAACCTTATGGAAAAAGAAAAAGCCACAAACTATATCATAGAAATGATAAAGAAAAACTTCTCAAGAAAAGGACAAGAAGTAGTAAATGCTAACATAAATGCTTTAAAAGATTCACTAAAACTAATAAAAGAAATAACACCACAAGAAATAGAAACCTATAACCTAGAAGAACCATGCTCATCAGTATTCTCATTACTAGAACATGGAAAAGCAAATGAAATAAAAGTTAGTCATTTCTCATCAAACGAAGATGGAGTATGTGAAGCAGGATTATCAAAATACGAAAAAAGAAATATATCAAACATAGTACCAAATTACAACAAAGACAAATGTATAATGTGTAACCTATGTTCCTTCGTATGTCCACATTCCGTAATAAGACCATATCTTCTAACACAAGAAGAATATGAAAACGCTCCAGAAGAAGTAAAACAGGACGCCAAAGAAGCAAAAATAAAAGACAACAACCTAATGTTTACGGTAGGAATATCAACTTACGATTGTACTGGTTGTAGCCTATGTCAAAATATATGTCCAACCAAAGCCATAGAAATGAAACAAACAAAAGAAAAAGAACAAATAAAATATAACTATCTAAAAGATATATCAGAAAAAAGAGTAATGAATATTAACACCGTAAAAGGTAGTCAATTCATAAATCCAGCCTTTAACTTCAGTGGAGCATGTGCCGGATGCGGAGAAACACCATATCTAAAACTTCTTTCACAATTATTTAAAGACAACCTAGTTGTTGCAAATGCAACAGGATGTTCATCAATCTACGGAGCATCACTACCAAGTACCCCTTGGAGTATCCCATGGGCAAACTCTTTATTTGAAGATAATGCAGAATTTGGTTATGGTATAAGAGTAGCAGAAGACTACATGAAAAACAAAATAATATCTCTTATGAATGAAAACAAAGACAAACTAAACGACAAAAACAAAAAACTAGTTGAAGAATACCTAAACAACTACTCCAAAGAAACATCAGAAAAAGTCTATAACGAACTAGATTACAATAACTTCCAAGAAATAATACCATATAAAAAATACATAAAAGAAAAAAGTATCTGGTTAGTCGGCGGAGACGGCTGGGCCTATGACATAGGATTCGGAGGAATAGATCACGTCATGTCAACAAACGAAAACGTCAATATCCTAGTCCTTGATACCGAAGTATACTCAAATACCGGAGGACAATCATCAAAATCAACAAGACCAGGAGCAATAGCAAAATTCGCATCAAGTGGCAAACAAACATCAAAAAAAGACCTAGCCAGAATAGCAAGTGCTTATCCAAACGTCTACATAGGAACAATATCTCTAGGAGCAAATCCTATGCATACCATAAAAACCATGCTAGAATCCGAAAAACATAATGGACCATCAATACTTATTGCCTATGCTCCATGTATAGCACACGGCATAAAAACAGGTATGAAAGACTCAGTAAGCGAAGAAAAACTAGCAACAGCATCCGGATACTTTCCACTTTATCGCTACAACCCCGAAACAAAAAAATTCACCTTAGATAGTGGTGCAGACTTCACAAAACTAGATGACATATTCCAAAGAGAAAATAGATACCATGGCTCAAAAGAACTTCTAGAAAAAAACAAACAAGATATCATCGAAGAATACGAAAGACTAAAAGAAACAGTAAACTAAAATTGATATAAGCAAACACTTATATCTTTTTTTAATCCAAAATAACCAATATTAGACATAACACATAAAATACTATGGGGGTTTTGTATGTATAATAATATTAAAGCAAGTGAGCTTAAAGGCATGATAGGAAGAATTAATCTAATAGATATAAGAAAAAATTATTTATATAATTTAGGTTCTATTCCAAGCAGTAAAAATATTCCCAGTAGTTTTCTATTAATGGATCCCAGTAAATACCTAAATAAAGATAAAGAGTATTATATATACTGCACACAAGGAATGGA
>CAVGVM010000011.1:0-2974 GCA_963632645.1 Lachnospiraceae bacterium
TTTCAAAATATCGTGGTTAGATTCCATTTACACAGAATTTTTTACACACTCAAAATTTTACATAAGAAAACCCTTAGAAAAATTCTAGGGGTTTGTCTACACTCTGAAAAAAACTTTGATTTAGTCTTTTTGGTTTGGAACAATATATCCTTTGCTTATACAAAATATTAGTAGTTTTGATATACTTTCAAATTCCATTTTATTCAGAATTGCTGATATGTGGTTTTTTAGAGTTCCTGTTGTTATATTTAGAATGGTTGCTATTTCTGGGCGTTCTTTGCCACTGCAGAGAAGTGTTAATATTTCTAATTCTTTTTTTGTTAGTTTTTTTAGATTTTGATGTTCTTTTTTTGCTTTAATGTTATCTGGAAATACTTTGTAGCCATTTAGTACTTGTTCTATTGTGGTTATTAAAATGTTTGTATCAATGTTTTTATATATGAATCCATCTAGATTAGCTTCTTTTGCTTTTTCTAGGAATGTTATGTCTTGGACTCCTGTCATTGCTAGAACTTTTACTTTGTTTTTATATTTATCTTTTATTTTTTTCCCATTTGTTATTCCATTTGAGTTTTCTAATGTACATATATCTGTTAGGATCAAATCTGGTTTATGTTCTTTACATAGTTTTAGCATATCTTTTGCTGATAGAGAGGTTGCTACTACATTATATATGTTTGATATTGCTTGTTTTAATGAGTCATTTAAAATTATTTGATCTTCTATTATTATAATTTTATTTTTTTTGTTCATTGTTCTCACCTGGTTATATTTTAACATAGTTTTATGCTTTTTTATGAGTTTTGTAATTCTTTTTGTTGTTTTTTTATTACTTATGGCATTATTCATGCAAGATATAGAAATACTAGGGCGAGGCATAGGCATGAACGGAAACTAAAGCAAAAATGTCTAATTTGAGTAAGTCTGATCAATATATAAAAACTAAAACTAGGTTAACTAATTGTAGAATGAATGGTGCAAATAATACAAAGATAAATGGAAATAATATAAATATAAAGAAAAGTAAATAAAAAAGAAACTTATTTCATATAAATATATAGGTGATTGTATGAAAAGGTTTTCTTTTTTTGTTATAGTTTCTGTTTTTATGTTGCCGTGTTGTGTATTTGCTAGTGATATTTTTAGTAATTATATTGTTATGGATATGGAAAGTGGTAGAGTTTTTTATGAAAAGGCTAGTGATGAGAAGAAATTACCTGCTTCTACTACGAAGATTATGACTTTGGTTGTGGGGCTTGAAAATTCTAATCTTAGTGATGTTGTTAGGGTTGGAGATGAGATTCTTACTATGGATGGGTCTAATATTTATGTTGAGATTGGAGAAAATATACTTATGCAAGATCTTATGTATGGGATGATTTTGAGAAGTGGGAATGATGCTTCGATGGTTATTGCTAAGAATGCAGGGGGTACTGTTGATAATTTTGTTAGACTTATGAATGAAAAAACTAGGAGTTTAGGGCTTAAAAATACAGTTTTTAATAATCCTAGTGGACTGGATGATGATGAGAAGAATATTACTACTGTTAGGGATTTGAGTTTGATATATAGATATGGTTATAGGAATAAGACTTTTAGAGATATAGTGGGTTCTAAAACTTATAGTAGTTCTAGTGATGAGAAGAGTTATTATTTTGTTAATCGTTCTAAAATTATTAATATGGATAAGAGGATAACAGGTGCTAAGACTGGTTATACTCCGGATGCTGGTAGGGTACTTGTTTCTAGTGCTAGTAATGGTGATTTGGATGTTGTTATTAGTTCTATTAGTAAGATAGATTATGGTTATGGTGCGCATATTAATTTTTATGATAGTGTTTTTTCTAAGTATAGAAAATATATGATTTTAGATAAATATCATTTTGATGTTAATTCTACTTTGAAGGGAAAACTTTATATAAAAGATTCTTTTTCTTATCCTGTTAGTGATGAGGAGAAGGATAAAATAGATAAGAAGATTGTTTATAATGGTAAGAAGGATGGTGTTGTGGGAGAGGTTTTGGTGTATTTGGATGGTGATTTGATTCACAGGGAAAAGTTATATTTGAAGAAAGATAAGATTAATTTTTTTGATAAGATCAAGGCTTTCTTTGGTGTTTAGAAAAATAGATTTGTTCTGAGATGTTTTTACTTGCTTATTTTTGTTTTTTGCTTTATAATTTATGCAGGTGATTTTATGGAGAGATTACAAAAGATGATTGCATCTTCTGGTTATACTTCTAGGAGAAAGGCTGAGGAACTTATTATTTCTGGAAGGGTATCTGTTAATGGAGAAATTGTTAATGAACTTGGATTTAAGGTTAGTCCTAAAGATAAAATTTATGTTGATGGGGTTTTACTTGAGAGAGAAAATAAAGTTTATTATTTGCTTAATAAGCCTCGTGAGGTTGTGTGTACTACACTAGATGATAAGCATAGAAAGATTATTACTTCTTTAATTGATACTGATCTTAGAATATTCCCTGTGGGAAGACTTGATTATGATACTACGGGACTTATTATTTTGACTAATGATGGAGAGTTTGCTAATTTGATGACTAGTCCTAAGAATAAGATTGAAAAGGTTTATGTTGCTAAGATTGATGGTATTCTTTTACCTAATGAGATGATGGCTCTTAAGAAGGGAGTTGTTATTGATGGTGTTAAGACAAGAAAGGCTCGTGTTAAAATTAAAAAGTATGATAAGAGGACTAATACTAGTATTATTGAACTTGGTATTACTGAGGGAAGGAATCATCAAGTTAAGAGAATGTTTTTTGAAGTTGGACATAAGGTTTTAAAGTTAAAGAGAGAGAGAATTGCTTTTCTTACTTTGGATAGGCTTGCTTCTAAGGATTATAGGGTTCTTACTCCTAAAGAGGTTAAACAACTTTATAATTTGGCTGTTAATGAAAATAAACAGTGAAAAAGAGCAAATAAATTTGTTTTATTAAAAATAGGTAAAGTTTATAAA
>CAVGVM010000012.1:0-3382 GCA_963632645.1 Lachnospiraceae bacterium
AAATTAGGAGATGGGATCAAAGAAGTGTATAAAGGTTCAAATGGATGGTATAGCGATAACTTCATCCTTGCGTTCTCGGTTGCCCCATGGTTCATGCGTGGTGGTTACTATGACGATGGTGCGGGTGCTGGGGTGTTTGCCTCGTACGGCAACGATGGTAGTGCTTTTTCTCACTATTCCTCTCGCCTCGTAATAACACCGTAGGTGTTGATAACAAAAAAAACAGTCTTATAAAATGACCTTGTTAATTTAACTGTGTCTGACAAAAACAAACACATTGGTTAAAGGAGGTCTTTTTTATGTATAACCAAAATGTTATTGATATACATAATAGAAAACTAGATAATTGTTACTTTTCTATTATGTGTATACCTACTAATGTTTTTGTTAATAATGGGATGTGTTTAATATTATTTTTTTATTTTAATAAATTTTAACTAAAAGGTATAATTTGTATTTAACTAATTTAATAAATATTATGTGGTAAATGAGGGAATATTTTTTAAATTAAATTCATTTACTATTTAGTATTATGCGTGGTATAATTATATTGTTGGAGGTATATTTATGGAAATTGTTGAAATGAAAAAGGTTTTGGTTAGTAATTTAGATAAGATTAATGTTTTATGGAGGTCTCTTTGACGTAGATTCTAAACTTGATGAAATAAAAAAGTTAGAGGATGAGGTTAATTCTCCTTCTTTTTGGAATAATAATGATAGGGCACAAGGTGTTATTAATAAGCTTAATGTTTTAAGGAGTAAGACATCTTCGATTGTGTCTTTGAAATCTAATATTGTTGATGCTCTTGATCTTGTTTCTTTGCTTCTTGAGGATTATGATGAAGATGTTTATTCTTTTGTTTTTGATGTTGTTTCTTCTTGTGATGAAAAGGTTAAGGCTTTGGAACTTGAACTTTTATTTTCTGGTCCTTATGATAGTAATAATGCTATTGTTGAGATTCATTCTGGTGCTGGTGGTACTGAGGCATGTGATTGGGCTTTGATGCTTTATCGTATGTATACTCGTTGGTGTGAAAGAAAAGGTTATTCTGTGGAAGTTCTTGATTTGCTTGATGGAGATGAGGCTGGAATTAAAAGAGTTTCTTTTTTGGTTAAGGGTGTTAATGCGTATGGTTATCTTAAGTGTGAAAAGGGGATTCATAGGTTAGTTAGGCTTTCTCCTTTTGATGCTAATAATAAGAGACATACTTCTTTTGCTTCTTTGGAGGTTATGCCTGAATTTGATAATGATATAGATGTTGAGATTCGTGATGAGGATTTAAAAATTGATGTTTATCGTTCTAGTGGTGCTGGAGGACAGGGTGTTAATACTACAGATAGTGCTGTTAGGATCACTCATTTACCTACTAAGACTGTTGTTACTTGTCAAAATGAACGTAGTCAAATTAAGAATAAAGAAAAGGCTATGTTGATACTTAAGGGTAAGCTTTTGTTACTTGAGATTGAGGCTAATGAGAAGGAACTTGCTAGTATTCGTGGTGATTCTATGAATATTGATTTTGGTTCGCAAATTAGGAGTTATGTTATGCATCCGTATTCTATGGTTAAGGATCATAGGACTGGTGTTTCTACTAGTGATGTTTCTAGGGTGTTAGATGGTGATATTGATATGTTTATTGAGGCTTATTTGAGGAGTTGATTTTGTGGAAAATGTATTGGGTAAGGTTTATAGTAAGAATAGGATTTTTAGATATTTTTGGATGATATTTGGTGTTTTGATATGTGCTGTTTCTTATAATATTTTTATTTATCCTTATGATATTGTTTTTGGAGGAGTAGGTGGTATTAGTATAATAGTTTCTCATTTTATTAATATTAATCCTTCTTTGATAATGCTTTTTTGTTCTTTGATTTTTTGTTTTATTGGGGTTTTGTTTTTAGATAAGTCTAAAGTTATTCATTCTGTTTTTGGAGCGATTATGTTTCCTATTTTTGTTGAAATTACTTCTTTTTTACCTGATTTTGTTAAGATTGATGGTTCTGATATGCTTCTTATTGCTTTGTTTGGTGGTACTCTTTATGGACTTGGACTTGGTCTTATTATGAGATCTGGTTTTACTCTTGGTGGAACTGACTTTTTAACACAAATTGTTAATAAGTATTTTAAGATAACTCTTGGTAGTTCTATGCTTTTGATTGAGGGTGCTATTGTTGTTATTGGGGCATTTATTTTTGGATTTATGAATTTTATGTATGCTGTGTTAATTCTTTATTTGATTACTTTTTTGGTTGATAAGGTAGTTTTGGGTATTTCTGATAAGAAGGCGTTTTATATTGTTACCAAGGACAAAAAGTCTGTTTGTGATTATATAATTGAAGAACTTGGTCATACTGTTACTATTTTTTCTGCTACTGGTGGTTTTAGTAAGAAGAAGACTTCGGTTTTATTTACTGTTGTTCCTACTAAGGAGTATTATAGGCTTAAAGAGGGTATTAGGTGTATTGATGATGGTGCGTTTTTTACTGTTGTTGATGCTTATGAGGTTACTGGTGGTGAATAGTTATGGGATTTTATAATGAGATTAAGTTAATTTTTACTGATGGTAGTTATGGTATTAAGTATGGTAAGATGAGTTTAGGTCTTTTGCTTCTTGCTGTTTGTTATAATTTGTTTATATGTTCTATTAATTTGGTATCTGGTGGTGCTGGTGGTCTTGGTGTTTTGTTTAATCATTTGTTTGGTATTGAACCTTCTTTAGTGGTGTTTTTTGTTTCTTTTTTGATGTTTGTGCTTGCTTTTATCTTTTTGGATTCTGATCAAGTTGTTTCTACGTTTTTTGTTGCTCTTGTGTATCCTTTGATGGTTAAGGCTACTAGTGGTATTACGGATATTGTTTTTATTGATACTGGTCATGTTTTGTTAATTGTGTTATTTGGAGCGATTTTTAGTGGTGTTGGACAGGGTTATATTTTTAAGATTGGTCTTAATTTTGGTGGTTTTTCTGTTTTGGCTAAGATTGTTAATAAGTATACAAAGATTTCTATTACGATGATTAATGCTGTTATTAATGGCATTATTGTAGTTGTTGGAGGTTTTGTTTTTGGGATTGTTATGGTTTTGTATGCGATTGTATTTATTGTTATTTCTAGGTATGCTAGTGAGAAGATTATGCTTGGTACAAGTTCTAGTAAGACTTTTAAGATTGTTAGTTCTAAATATGATATTATTGAGAAGTTTATTTATGATAATTTGGGTCATGATGTTACTATTTATGATACTTATGGGGTTTATCTTAATGATGATAGGAAGCTTATTATGGTTGTGGTTCCTACTAGTGAGTTTCTCATTTTGAAGGAATATGTTAAAAGTGTTGATAAGTCAGCGTTTATGTTTGTTGCTGATACATATGAGGTTAAGGGA
>CAVGVM010000013.1:0-7057 GCA_963632645.1 Lachnospiraceae bacterium
CTTTTATTTTATCATGGAAAGATTTTCTATTTACACAAATTTATTTACAGACTCATTTTTTTATTTTACATAAATCTTTTATTTTACAACTATCACACTTAGGATTCTTAGCAGTACAATAATATCTCCCAAAATGAACCATTCTAAAATGAGTATCACACCATAACTCTCTAGGAACCTTTCGTTTTAAAGCCCTTTCCACCTCCAAAACATTAGCATTTCTTCTAGCAAGCCCTAACCTCTTAGAAACCCTCTCCACATGAGTATCTACCGCTATATTAGGAATCCTATAATATTCACTCAAAAACACATTCACAGTTTTCCTACCAACCATAGGTAACTGTTCCAATAAATCCCTATCTTTAGGAACCTCTCCCCACTCATCTATTTGCTTAGCAATATTAACAACAGCCCTACTTTTCTTAGTATAACTACCTAAACTATGAACAATATCCTCAACATCATCATACCTAGCATCCTTAAGTTTCTTAATACTATCATATCTAGAAAATAACTCCTTTGTTACCAAATTAACCCTCTTATCTGTAGTCTGAGCACTTAACATTATAGCAATCAATAACTCATAATCCTTAGTATAATTAAGTTCACACACAGAATTAGGAAATAACTCTTCTAAATACTCTAAAATTCTATCATTCATTTTCATCTAACCAATCATAATCAAACAACTCAACATCTTCTTCCTTAACCCTCTTTTTTCTTCTAACATCACTAGCCTTCTTATACCCCTTTTTAGTCCATTCATAAAGAATCTTATCAATATACTTAAGATTACCCACACCATTTAAAACAGCCTCTTTAAGAGCCTCCTTTATAAGTTCCTCACTAATATTAGCATTTATCCAGCCACCTATCGTCTCATACTCAATCGGAGATAAAGTCCTACCAAGTTCCGTTTCAATAACACTATATATCTCCGTTTCCTTCTCCTCATCCTCCAAAGAAATAACATAAGACATAAGCCTTTCATATAAATAACTAATATCTAAAAACTCCTTCATCTTACCAGCACTTTTCTTAACCACTACATTAACATACTTCTTAGTAGACAAACTAGATAAAATCTCCAAAATCTCATTAACCTCAAATCCAAGAACCCTACTAAAATGAACAGGATCAAAACAAATTTCATCATCATAAGACATCAATAAACTCAAAAATAATAACTCCTTCTCATTTAACTTTAAATCCTTATAATTCATAAGTAAAATACTAGGTATAACAAGATCATTAGCCTTTAAAAGTTCCAATAATTTCTTACTTTTCATACTATTCCCCCTTATAATTATTTTTTATATACTCCCTTAACACCTCTTTATCATTCAATAACTTACCACTCAAAATCTTTAACTCAATATCTTCAAAAATAGTCCCAATAAAACTATCTGGAGCCTTCCCAAGAATCCTACAAATTTCCTCAACATTTATCTTTATTTCTTCTCGATCCTTTATTGGTAACCTATCATATTTAGCCATAATCTTCTTAGTATTAAGCTTCTTCAAATCACTAACCACAGAAATAGGATAACTACCATACTTATACTCCACAAAAACATCATTAACATCAAAATTCATTACCACATGTATCTTCTTAATTAGTTCCTTCTCAGTCTTAGTAAAAGCATAATTAACATCAGTAATCATAGACCACATACCAATAAGATCATTAGTCCTTAAAACATACTTTATATCTTTTAACTCAAGAACCTCTAATAACCCTAAATCACTTAATAACTTAACACCATATTTCTTATGCTTAGAACAAAATAACTTATTTAATTCATCCCTTTTCCTTTCATAAGATAAATTCTTAAGCAAATGTCTATTCTCTATTATAGCAAGTTTTAAATCATTATCAAGCCTAAGTTTCATAATAGTAGCAAATCTAACAGCTCTTAAAATCCTTAAAGCATCCTCCTCCATCTTCTTATAAGGCGATCCAATAGTCCTTAATAACCTCTTTTTTAAATCCTTTCTACCATCATACAAATCAATTATATTATCATCAGAATCCAAACAAATAGAATTAATAGTAAAATCCCTACGCTTCAAATCCTCCTCAAAAGAATCTATATATATTATCTTCTCAGGTTTACGATTATCCTTATACTTTATATCCTTTCTAAAAGTAGTAATATCAAACTTATAACTATCTATCTCAAAAGAAACATTTCCATATTCATGAATCTTAACATCATAATCACTAAATAACTCCAACACTTCCTTAGGTCTAGCCTTAGTAGTTATATCTATATCCATAGAAGAAATACCTAATAACTTATCTCTAACATAACCCCCAACTATATATGATTCATAATCATTTTCTTCTAATTTTCTTAAAACATTATATATTATCTTTTCCATAATACCTCCATACACATTATACCTAAATACTAACCTAAATTCAAGTAACACAAACAGTCATTTAGTAAAATAAACCACAAACTGTAAACAAACAAAATATAAATAAAAACAAAAAGAAAAAAAGTCAAATGACTTTTTTATTATTGATTTACAGCGTCTTTTAAAGCAGCTCCTGCTTTGAAAGTAACAGCTTTTCTAGCAGCAATGTGAACTTCTGCACCAGTTTGAGGATTACGTCCTACTCTAGCAGCTCTTTCAGAAATTGCAAAAGTACCAAATCCTACTAATGGAACCTTATCTCCTTTAACTAATGCTTCTGTAATGCTTGCGAAAGTTGCATCTACTGCTCTTCCTGCATCTGCTTTAGTAATACCAGCTTTAGCTGCTACTGATTCGATTAATTCTACTTTTTTCATTTATTCTTACCTCCTATATTATAATAAGCTATTTACATCATGCTTACATATATAAGATACCATTTATTAGTAGTAAAATCAAGTAATTTAAAGAAAAAAACCATTATTTTGTAATTTTTTTTAATAAAAACCACTTACAATTATAAGCACAATAATTTTTCAAATAATCATCAAGCAAAGAAATATTATTTATTTTATTACATTTCTTATTATCTTTATCACAAAAACCCTTCAACCTTAACTTATTATAAGTAATATCTCCCAAAACATAATCATAATCATTAAAATAATCAGTCATCAATTCCTTAACCTCATTATAATCAAAAACACTATTATCATCTTTATCTACTATATACTTATTACCATTTATTTCATATTCCATAACTATCACCACATAGCAATTATATCATAAAAAATTTATTTATTCCATAAAATATAACCCCGAAGATTTACTTATCTCCCTCCCATAATAATTAGGTACCTTTCCCGCTATAATCTTATAAGAAATTGGAAAATCATTCTCTATTTCAATATCACTAGATATAACAGGAAGCATTACTTTCTCTTTAACTACTACATGTATATACATCTCAATTAAACTATTATTAATACCATAATCTTTAACCTTAGTCTCTATATTAGTAGTAACAGACCCTAACATCTCCATCCTAACAGGTAACTTAGGTCCCTTACTATTTAACAAAGGATTCTTAAATATAGTCCCCATAGGAACATAAAAAGAAACATCCTTTTCCTCCTCATCCAAAGCCATAGATATATTATTAGATATATCCTTAAGAAACAAATTAACCAAATAAGAATCATAATCAATCATAGTAATCTCATTCTTATCATTCTTAGTTACCCTATATAAATCCTTACTCTTTATAATCTTCAAAGATCCAGTAGTAATACCCTTTCCCATAGCAACATCTATTATATCTTTAGCCTTCTTCTCAGAATAATTTAAATAATAATAACTAGCATTCTTATAAGAAACAAAAACTATATAACCAATAACTATAATTATACATATAACAATAATCCTTTTCCTAACACCTTTTATCTTATTTCCTTTTAAACGCATCCTCATACTAAACTATATTTATCAAAACAAAAAAAAGCACCATTTGTGCTTATACTCCAAAAAAATATTCATATACAAAGAAACAACAAGTAAGAAGAATCAAAATTATTACAACAATTATAGCTATCAAAAGACCCTTACCTTCCTTTTCCTCAATAAAATCATCAGTCATTTCATTTACAACAACATCATCTTTATCTTTAACCTCTTCCTCATCAGAAGAAACTTTACTATCACTAACAACTTTCTTTTCCTCAATCTTTACCGCTAAAGGCTCAGCATCATCTACCTTTTCTTCACTACCACTATTATCTAATATTTCCTTACTTAATTCTTCTTCTAAATCACCCTTATCATCATTATCAAACAATTCACTAAGTAACCTATCTTCCTCTTTTTTACTATATACTTTAGGCTTAGAAGGTCTCTCTTTCTCATAAATATCATCAATTAAAGATCTAAGATCCTCTTTCTTCATCTCCTCATTTTGTAAAGAACCTACATCTAACTTAGTCAAAATATTATACTCAGTATTTATTAATCTTTTCTTCTCCTCATCTTCAAAAAGATTATTATCTTTAGCCATCTTCAAAATTTCATCTATATCATACACTCTATTTTCCGAAGGAGTAGCCTCATACTCTTTAACAGTCTTTCTAGATCTTGATGTTGGGATTATTTGATCTAATTCTCTTTGCTTTTGATAACCCTCTCTTGAAAACTTATTATCCTCAGACAATGACAAATCCATAGCATTATCTACATTAATATCTACATAATCAATATTCATACTTTGAACTTCATTATATAATCTCTCATTTTTTTGTGTTCTTCTTTTTACTCCCGGAACAGTATCATATTTTTCCATTCTTGCTTTCATAAAATCACCCTATCATCACTATAAAAATTATATCATAAAAAGAAAAAAAAGAAAACCATTTTATTTTTAATAAGAATATTATATAATACTTATAGGAGGTAATATATGAAAGCAAAAGTTATTGATAATCTTTGTATTGGCTGCGGAGCATGTGCTGCCCTTGTCCCAGATGAATTCGATATTAATGATGACGGCGTTGCTTATGCTATCAATGATGTAATAAAAGAAGAAAACAAAGAATTAGCCAAAGATGCCAAAGATAATTGTCCTACCGGAGCAATAAGTATTGAAGAATAATAAAAGGAATTAATCAAATCGATTAGTTCCTTTTATTTTTTATATATTAATTTTTACTCATATACTTGAGTAGCACCTATTTTTAATTTAAAACTAAAACTTCCGCCAGTTTGACTAGTTGTTTGACTAGTACCCCAAATTTCTCCAGCTGCCTCACAAGTACTTTGACTAGTATAAGTACTATCAGTACATTCACCACTTGTATTAGATGAATTTGTAGTAGAACCATTACCAGTACTAGCAACCCAAGCCTTTATTGTATAAACAATAGTATGATTACCCTCAACAGTAGCAGAATCCAACTTATATGAAGTAATACTAGTATCATGAATTCCTGCTGAAGAACTTAAATCAGCAACCTTAATACCAGAATCAGCAGTTGTACCCGCTAAATCAGTTGTACTACCTCCATCAATAGTTTTATAAGCCCTTATCTTTACATTATCTTGAGATAAAGCATCATTTGGTGTTGAAGCGTCTACATCATACAAAGCAACATCATAACCAACAGTCATAGAACCAGCCATTTCAGAAGTAAGTGTACAAGTAGCAGTATTATCTGTAGCAGCAATACCATCAGCATCACTCATAGGTTGAGTATTTGATACCGAAAAAGTAGTTTCAGCACAATTCATCTTTACATAACCTGTATTCAGCTTATTTTCTTTTGTACCAGTGAGATTAGCAGTAAACATTGCATATGAAGTAGCAATTATTGCAATTACCAAAATCACTACCGCCGCAATAGAAACACCTAAAACTTTTTTATTATTCATATTAATTCCTTCCCTTCTATGCCAAAGTACCTTCAGCACTTATTTTTAATTTGTATTGATTCTTTGTAGTATTAGTCCAACTACTAGCATCAACAGAATCAGCAACCCACATTCTTAGTCTATATTTGGTAGTAAGACTACTATCATTAGAAGTATGCGCATGAATTAAATAACTAGTCTTATCAGTATCAAAAGTAAGTTTTCCACTAGTACCAGATGTAATTATATTACTAACCAACGTTGGAGCAACCACTTGTACCTCACCATCACTAGTCAAAGCAGTTAAATAAACCTTAACACTAGAATCAGAAAGTGCTGTATAACCATCATCAACATCCTGCTTAGCAATTGATAACGAATAATTAATGTTACCAGCCTTTCCACTTGCATAAGTAGTAACAGCAAAATCAAACTTCTTACCTTGTTTCATACCAGTCGAATCTTTAATAGGAACAGCATCAGTTATATCAATACTATCTATAGATTCAAGCAAACTCATAGAAATACTACCAGTAGAAATAGAACTTGCATTATCACTAGCAAATTGCCAAGTATATGCCGCAATAGCAACCCCAGCAATAGTAGCAATCATTACAAATATACCAAGAATAGTAAAGGCAACACTATGTTTCTTATTATCTGTTTCAATTTCCTCAAACATATTTTATACCTCCTATAGTATAAATTTATCATAAAACAAACAAAAAGTAAATTAAATTAATTATTTTTATAGAAAATTGTCAAGATAAGACATTTTTATTTAAAAAATATTAAAAGTCATTATCATATATTTTTTTCAAAGACAAGTATGTGACTATTCAGTACCATAACCATAAGCTTTAGTTCGTTGTTCTCCAACTATATATGGATTTTCACTTGTTCCATTTCCTCCGGAAATGCTAGTCCCAAGTTTTAGTGAAACTGAGGGGCGCAAGCCGAGAAAATCATCGACAAGCCTAGCAGTCAGACCGCCATCATTGCGCACGTTCGACACAAAAGCAAAGCCATCACGGAAGCCATAAGGCGAGGAAAGCCAGAAATAATTTCCAGTTGTTAAATAACTATCAGAACTATATCCTGGTCCATTTCCTGCAAGTGTTGCTTCTGCTCCAGTTAATAATGCAACTGGGTATGATAATTTTCCATTTCCATTTGCTGCACTTACTGTAAAACTATCATTTTTACTTGGACATTTTAAACTTGGATTTATTGTTGT
>CAVGVM010000014.1:0-5936 GCA_963632645.1 Lachnospiraceae bacterium
ACCATTTTTCAATGGTTTGCGAAGATTTTATGTTTTAAAAGTGTTAAATTCCCGTTTCAAAATCACTGTTAAAGCTGTTCAAGCTTAATAGTGGGATAAAGACTTCTTCGGAAGTTTTTTTTTGTCAATTTGGATTTTCTTTTAGTTTTTTTCTTTTAAATTTAATTTATTTGTGGTAGTATATTAGTATAAGTATAATAGTAGGTGATCTAATGAAAGAAGATAAGGATAAGTTTCCATTTGAGGAGAGGGAAATTGCTGATAATGTTGCAGATGTGATTTTAACTGTTAATAAGGATGATGAGTCTAGAAGATATTTTTGGTTAATTTTATTGTTTTTGATTTGTTTAATATTTTTAGTTGCATCTATTTCTTTTGCTGTTTTTGATACTTATTATGATGGTGGTAAGAAGAATTTGATTGATGTTGGTGTTGATGTTGTTATTGATGATAATGGTGATAACGATAATAATAATGATAATAATGATAATCCTTCTGATAATAAAAAACCTAATAATGGAGATAATAATACTGATAATAAGAAATCTAGTGGTAATACACCTTCTAATAATAATTCTGCTCCTGTTAGACCTATTGATCCTACTATTGGGTCTGTATTGTTCTCTTTTAATGAGGGATCTAACTATATAAATATGACTAATGTTTTACCTACTAGTGATGCTGTTGGTAAGAGTCTTACTGGCGATAAGGAGTATTTTGATTTTAATGTTTCTTCTAAAATTAAGAATAAAAAAGGTAGTATTGTTTATGAAATATCTCTTGTTCCTATTGTGGGTAATACTATAAAGCAAAGTGATGTTAGGGTTAATCTTACTGAAAATGGTAAGGAAGTATCTGTTTTAGATAGTAAGGTTAATAATTTTAGTAGTTTACCTAATAGTACTTATCGTAAGGGTGGTAAGGTTATTTATAGAAATGTTGTTAATTCTAATTTTAGTGGAGATTATGTGTTTAGAATGTGGCTTTCTTCTAAGGCTAATATTGGTAGTAAGCCTTTAAGTTTTGCTTGTAAGGTTGTAGTTGATGCTTATTATAGATAGTCTAGAAAGGGTTGGTTTATGTGAAAAATGTTATTAATAGAATTTTAAAGATTATATCTTCTGCTGTATTTGTTGTTTTAATTTTATTAATTGCTTTGATAGTTATATATATTGTTAGAGTTAATTTTCTTGCTAGTAATGATAAATTAGGGGATGTTAAGATTAACTTTTATACTATTCTTACTCAAAGTATGTATCCTACTATTAAGGCTGGTGATATAGTTATTACTTATAAAGAGGATAATAATAAGTATAATGTTGGAGATGTTATTACTTTTATTTCTGATAAGAATGGTGGTATAACTGTTACTCACCGTGTTCAAGAGATTTTTAATGTTAATAATTCTTATTCTTATAGGACTAAGGGTGATAATAATAATACTGCTGATAGTGAGGTTATTGGTGGTGATAATGTTTTAGGGAAGGTTTTGATTAAGATTCCTAAGGCTGGTTATATTCAACAATTTTTAGTTAGTAAGACTGGTTGGATTGCTGTTGTTATTCTACCATGTTTGGGTATTGTTATTTATGATATTCTTAAGCTTATTAGAAATGTTGCTTCTAGAGGTAAGAATTTAGTTAAGAAGGATGATAGAACTGAGGAAGCGAGAAAGAAATTAAAAGAGGTGGTAGAGGATGATGAGGAATGATTTTGATACTAGAACATCTGATATGACTTTTCAGGAGGAGGTTCCTGAAAGTGAACTTCATAGTAAACTTGGAACATCTGATATTATTTATGTTGATAATGGTGCTAGAATTAGGCGAACTAGGTTTTTGATAGTACTTGCTATTATTCTTATTTTACTTTCTGTTATATCGGCGTTTTTTGGCTTTGCTTATTTAGATAAGGATGCTAATAATAATGCTGGTATTGTTACTAAATATGATTTGTTTGTTACGCATTCTAATAGTGATTATGGAGGCTCGATTAAGTCTTTTACGAAATATAATAGTCTTGATAATGCTTTTGCTTATGATTTTTCTGTTAGTAATAATAATCCAGTTAGTTTGAAGTATTCTGTTGATATTGAAAATACTAATTTTAATGCTGTTAATGATATTTCTTTAATTAATTATGCTTTGTATAGGAATGATAATGTTGTTTCTGAAGGTAATTTGAAGAATTTAGTTGTTAATAATGTTTATAGTACTAGTATTGGGACTAATGGTTCTGACAAGTATGTTCTTAAGATTTGGAGTTCTAAACTTGGTAATACTTTAAATTTTGGATTTAAAGTTAATATAGATGTTTAAGGAGGTTATATTTATGAAAGAATTTTTTACTGATTTTTTAACTATTCTTTCTAATAGTATTATGATTATTTGTTTTGCTTTTATGTCTTTTTTGCTTCTTGCTAATTTCTTTCATTATAGGGAAGTGAATTATAGTTATACTGCTGATTTGAAGGATAATATTAAGTATCAGGAATATAATAAGATTTTAAAAAATGTTGATAAGAAGATGAATTCTGTGGATTATAAGGATCCTAGTTATAGTACTACTGCTAAACCTATTCATGCTTATTATGAGGCTTGTGTTAGTTCTTTAAAGAAGGGTACTTTTGCTAAACTTGCTGATAAGGATGGAGTAACTGCTTTGGATGTATATAATGCTAATAATGAAATTCTTAAGGATTATAATAGTTCATGTATTTTTACTATTCCATATAACATAAGTAATATTTATGGTTTGAAGACTGTTAATAAGACTTTCGTTCCTGTTAAGAAGATTACTGATCAAAAGGCTGATATTATTATTGATAATGCTGAATATTTAACTGATTCTGGACTTGGAAATAGTTCTTATAGTTTTGTTACTGATGTTACTAGATCTACTATTTATAATAAAGTTAGTAATGAACTTGATCTTACTATTGATAATTATAGAATGATTGCTTATCTTCTTGATGATGTTGCTAATTGGTATGTTAGTGAATATGGAGGTAATAGTTAATGAAAGATATATTATGTAAGTTTTTTGGATTTTTTAAGTATTTTTTACTTGTTGTTGCTTTTGGTTTAGTCTTTTATTGTATAAATGTTACTTATGCAAGACTTGAAAAGCCTTTGAGTGATGCAATTAATGTGTTTATTCCTTTTGGATTTGTACTTCTTATGTTTATAATTACTTTAATTGTTAAAAGCAAATCTGTGGGTAAGAATTTATTATTTAATTTTGTATCTGTATTTGTGTTTTTGATAACTATTGTTGTTTGTCTTAGATCAATATTTGATACTAATATGATTTTATATCATCGTTATGGTATTAATTTTAATCCAGCATATTTTTCTGATAATTTGTCATTGATAGAGTCTATGCTTTATATGATTGGTGGTGCTAATGTTGTATTGTTGATATGTGATATTATTAATAAAAAACCAAAGGATAAAAAGTGTGTTAGTGAAGATAATAATAAAGTAGAAAAAGATGCTGAGAAAAAGAATGATAAAAAAGATAGTGAAAAGTCAGTTAAAAAGAGTGAATCTAAAGATGATGAGAAGGATGAAGAGTAATTGCTTTATTCTTTTTTTCTTGGTAAAATATTGTTGGTGAGTTTATGTTTAAAAATAAGAGAATGATTTGTTTCTTTATTGTTATTTCAGTTGTAATTCTTTTTTTGGTGTTTTGTTATTTCTATCTTTTTACTTCTGTTGCTACTTCGCAAAATTTATTAAATGAAAAACAAAAAGATAGTTTAAAGAAGGAGTTACTTAGTTGTGATGATGTTTATAATTTACCTTATTTTTGTGCTAATGATTTGGATATTTTTGGTATGACAAAGAGTGGTGATTTTATTGATATATATGGAGTATACTCTGATGCATATGTTGTTAAATTTAAAGGTTATGCTTATACTATGTCTGGTGGTTATGGTTATATTTATTTACAAGTTGCTGTTAATGGTAATAGTGTAAATGTAATAAAGAGAGATAATGTTTCTGAAAAATATACATTATCTTATTTTCCTTTTAGGTATAAGTTGAAGGCAAAGTTTTATGATTTGGATGATGTATGGAATACTTTTGAGGACAACTTGGAAAAACGTTTTGATGTTATTTTTGATGATGATTGGAATTTGTCTATTGAAGGAAATAGTTATGCTCTTTATACTTTTAAAGATAATGAGGTTGTTTATAAAGAAAAAGGAATTATTAAGTAATTGTTTGCTTTATTCTTTTTTTGTTGATAAAATATTGTTGGTGAGTTTATGAGTGATTTTAATTTTAAGAAAAAATATGGTCAAAATTTTTTAGTCGATGTTAATATTGTTAATAAAATTGTTAGTGATATAGATGTTTTACCTAATTCACTTGTTGTTGAAATTGGTTGTGGTGATGGTAGGCTTACTAAGGTTTTGTGTGAAAAGTTTGATAAAGTTTTAGGTTATGAGATTGATCTTGAGGTGAAGGATAGACTTTTGTCTAATTTGTCTTGTTTTGATAATGTTGAGGTTATATTTGATGATTTTTTAAATAGAAATGTTCTTGATGATTTGTCTAATATTTCTTATGAACATTTGTATGTTATTGCTAATTTGCCTTATTATATAACTACTCCGATTATTGAGAGGCTTATTTCTTTAGATATTTCTTTTGAACTTATTAGGATTATGGTTCAAAAGGAGGTTGGAGATAGATTTTGTGCTAGGGTTGGTACTAAGGAGTATGGTTCTTTTACGGTTTTTCTTAATTATAATTTTGATGTAAAGAAAAATTTTGTTGTTAGTAGGAATTGTTTTTTTCCTAGACCTAATGTTGATAGTGTTATTGTTTCTTTGATGTCTAAGAATAAGTTATTTGTTTCTGATAGGGAATTGTTTTATAAACTTGTTTATGATAGTTTTAAGTTTAAGCGAAAGACTCTTAGAAATAATCTTAAGGGATATGATTTGGATGTTGTTTCTAAGGTTTTAGAAAAGTATGGTTTTGATTTAAGTGTTCGTGCTGAACAGATTAGTGTTGATATTTTTTGTGAAATTTCTAATGAACTTAGCATATAGTTAGTAGGAGGCTGATTATATGCTTTTTAATGTTGGAGATTTTGTTACTAGGAAATCTTATAATAATGATATGGTATTTAAGATTAAGAGTATTTCTGGTAATGTTGTTATTTTAGAAGGTGTTAATGTAAGATTACTTGCGGATGCTGATATTGAAGATTTGGTTATTTGTGAGGATTGTAAGGAGGATATTACTAAGGAGGATAGGACTTTGTTTAGTAATATGAATGATTTTTTGGAACTTAATAGGGATCATTATTTTTATCTTCCTGGTAAGGTTTTACATATAGATGCTGATAAGGATTATCTTAATAGATGTATAAAGTTTTATAAGGATATGAATATTGTTTGTTATGGAGTTGTTAGTTCTGAGGATAAGATTTCTTCTAAGGTTAAGGATTATTTGTCAGAAATAAGGCCTGATGTTTTGGTTATTACTGGTCATGATGTGTATTATGATAGTGGTAATAGTGATTATACTGAGGTTTCTAATTATAAGAATAGTAAGAATTTTATTAAGGCTGTTGCTGCTGCTAGAGAGTATGAAAAGGATCATGAGAAACTTATTATTATAGCAGGTGCTTGTCAGTCTGATTATGAGGAACTTATTAAGGCTGGTTCTAATTTTGCTTCTAGTCCTAGGAGGATTAATATTCATGCTCTTGATCCGGCGATTATTGCTTCTTCGGTGTGTTTATCTAATAAGAATGAACCTATTGATTTGATGAAGATTTTGTCTAGGACAAAGTATGGTAAGGATGGAATAGGGGGAATTATTACTAATGGTACTATGTATGTGGGGTATCCTAGATGATTGATATGGTTAAAAATAGGGTTGTTAAGTATTTAGATAAAGATGTGATGTTTAGAT
>CAVGVM010000015.1:0-3740 GCA_963632645.1 Lachnospiraceae bacterium
CTATTAGGATAATACCTTTTCTCATCAGCCACAAAATCAAGTCCCGGAAGATTAAGCTTCTCAATCTTTTCCTTTTCAAGTTCAGTAAGACCCTTACCAGCCTCCCCAAACTCTACTTGATACATATCATCTTGATTCAAAATATCATAAATCTCAGATTCCTTCATCTTAAGAACAGTAGCAAGTTTCTTAGCAGTCCCTTTCTTATCCTTAACATGATACAAAGTATCCTCACCCTTACTTCTAGACTCATCCAAATAAGCAATCAAAGTATAAGAAGAAACATTAATAGCAAGAGACTCCCCATTAGAATCATAAATATTACCCCTCTTAGCATATATCTTCTTAGAAACAACACTACGACTATCCGCAAACTCTTTTAAATTAACACCATCAACTTCCTTAGAAAGTCCTAAATAAGCAACTCTATAAACAAGATATAAAAAACAAAAAAGAGCAATTACAATAAATAAATTAATTAACTTATTACTAACCTTACTCTTTTTCATACAATCACCCTACTTATCTATTGTTTTAATACTACTATTAGTATAACTTAATCCCATCTTTTTTGCAACAGATTCAAGATTTTCAAGTGAAGCCAGTTCATTAATCTTCATTTGAAGACTCTCATTATTTTTACTCTGCTTAGCAATCTCATCCTTACTATTTTCAAGCTTATAATTCATCTCACTCAAAGTACTCTTTGCAAAAACACTCATAAAGGGATATGATAAACAAATAATCGCAGTAATAACAAAAAGCACTTTTTCATACTTAGTAAACTTTACAGACTTTTTCTTTTTCTTCTTCAAAATATCCCTCCTAACACATTATTTAACTCTCTCTATAACTCTAAGTTTAGCAGACTTACTCCTAGGATTACTATTCATCTCATAATCACTAGGTATAATAGGTTTATTAGTAACAAGTTTAAAATCAGGTAACATCTCCAAAGGAACATTAGGCATTCCCTTAACAACCGGAGAAATATCACTCATCTCTTTAAATAAATTCTTAACAATTCGATCTTCTAACGAATGAAAAGTAATAACAACAACCCTTCCCCCAACATTTAAAAGATCTAAACTAGACTTAAGTCCCACCACAAGTTCTTCAAGTTCATTATTAACCTCTATTCTAATAGCTTGAAAAACCTTCTTAGCAGGATGTCCATTACGCTTCTCTTTATATGGATAACACTTATCAATTATATCAACAAGCTCAAAAGTAGTTTCAATATTCCTAACACTACGAGCCTCATCTATACACTTAGCAATCTTATAAGCGTGTTTTTCTTCACCATACTCTCTAAAAATTCTAACTAAATCCCTAGCAGAATAATTATTAACAACATCATAAGCAGATAAAGAACTATCTCTATTCATTCTCATATCAAGAGGACCATCATGCATATAACTAAATCCCCTAGAACCATCATCTATCTCAGCAGAAGAAACTCCAATATCAAACAAAACTCCATCAACCGAAGAAACCTCTTCCTCAAGATATAACTTCATATTCATAAAACCTGTATTAAATATCTTAAAATTATCCCCAATCTTAGACAGCTTCTCCTTACTATATGAAATAGCAGACACATCTTTATCAAAAGCATATAAATATCCCTTTGAAATTCTCTTTAAAATTTCACTAGAATGACCAGCAAAACCCAAAGTCGCATCAACATAAACACCATCAGATTTAATATTCAAATAATTAATCGCCTCATCAAGAAGCACACTCTTATGTTTCTCCATATTATCCCCCAATATCAAACAAATGATCTGCTAAATCTGAAAATTCATTCGTACTCTCACAAACAAACTTATCCCACTTTTCCTTAGCCCATATCTCAATCCTATCATTAACACCAATAATAACACATTCATGATTAAGACCAGCATAATTAATAAGTGGAGAAGAAATCTTAACACGACCTTGCTTATCAAATAAACAACCAGTAGCACCAGAAAGAAACATTCTAGAAAAATTCCTAGCATCTCTCTTAGTAAAAGGAAGTGATTTAAGTTTAGAAACAAGTAAAGACCATTCATCCATAGAATATAAAAACAAACAATCATCAAGACCACGAGTAACTATTACATTATCACCAAGTTCATCACGTAATCTAGAAGGTATTATAATACGACCCTTCTCATCAATATTATGATGATACTCACCCATTAACATAACATCACCACTTTCAACCACTATATACCACTGTCTACCACAATTATAGTATCACAAACCCACTTTGTAAATAGTTTTTATTGTAATATTATGTCATAGAGGCAAAACCAAAACATTTGTTTGTCAAAAAAGTGTAAAAGAAAAGACCGAAAATCGATCTTTAATAATGCCAACATGATTTATATGACTTAACACCACAATTCTTAGTAGCACATGATTTATATTGTTTACAACCACATTGTTTATAATAATATGTTTTACAACCACAATTATATGTAGAAGATTTTCTACTACATGTTTTTCCATAAGCAGCAGGTGTTCTATTATAACAACATGTCTTTCCATAATTCTTAGAATTACAACTAGTATTATATACAGTACAAGATTTAGTACCACAAGTAGCAGTAGAAACTTTATGAGCAGAACCCCAATAATAACTATACTTTGTACATTTCTTATAAACTTTACATCCATTAGTACAATACTTAGCAGTTTGACATCCACAAGCACTATTTCTACAAGTTTTATAAGACTGAACACCACAAGCAGAATTACTACTATAAACTCTTACATAATACTTATTAGAACCACTAGCACTATTACCAGCTTTATCTACACAAACAGAACCATAAGTAACTGGATTAGCAGCACTACTTCTAGTAATTATACTACCAGAACTAAAGTTAGAATTATTAACTTTAAAACTAGAAACACCACTATTACTATCAGAACAACTTAACTTAAGTTTAAATGGAGCCTTATACCAACCACCACTCTCTTTAGATGTTTGAGGAGCATAACTAATACTAGGAGATATAGAATCAACTTTAATATTTGAAGACTTAACACTATCATTAGTAGTTCCAGCACCATCAGTAACAAAACCTTCATCCAAACTAACAACTGTATTACCAGCCTTATTATTAGCAGGAGTAAACACTATATCAAAAGTAACTTTATTATCAGGATTATCATTATCAGTTTTCTTAGCACTAACAGAACCAACTGCATTACTTACACTAATTTTCTTCAAATCAACCTTTGCATTATTAGCACCACCAGCAACATAACACTCAGCCTTTAAAGTCTTACTTCTATAAGTTCCTTTAGAACTATACCATTTATTATCAGTATCATTAGTAATAGTACAATAAGGTTTTTCCCCATCAAACATTTCTATTTTTACTTTCTTAGAACAAGTATTACTATTACCAGCCTCATCCATAGTGTAACCATAATACCAACCATCTTTAAGTCCTAAAACATTCTTAGAAATACTAGAAACTCCTATACCTTCATCCTCAATTTTTGTTTCTTTACTCTTCGAAGAAATAAGCTTACTAATTTTAATAGGATCACTATAATTATCACTAGGACTAAGAGTCAAAGTTTTACTACCCTTACTTTGTTTCAAATCCAAAACACAACTAGGTTTTTCTTTATCAATTACAAACTTAGCACAACTATCAGAAGTATGAACACCATCAGTTAAAGTTATAGTATACTCATCATTTCTATCTTTTTCCTTCTTATACATACTATTAATC
>CAVGVM010000016.1:0-7285 GCA_963632645.1 Lachnospiraceae bacterium
AGATAAAATACCATTCTTAATATTTGCGTAAAAAAACTCTTTAAAAATATCACTTCTTATTATATAATGTAATTAATAAGGAGGATTATATGAAAAAAGGTAGTAAAGTAAAGACTACAATATGGATAATTATTGATGTAATAATAGTCCTTATAGTAGCATATTTTGTTGTAGGGTATTTTAATTTCTTTAAAGTTAGCAAAGAACAAAAACCAGTATTCGAAGGAGAAGTTAACAAATACCAAAAAGATAGTGCTGAAATAACAGTTCATGATTACAAATTATATAAAATAGTAGAATATAAGATACCAGAACAAAGTATAAAGTATAGCATGAAACTTTGGTTCATGGATGACGTAAAATAATATGGAAAAAAAAGATGGTTTCGTCTCAATTATTAAAGGTGTTATAACCGGAATAGCAAGTTTAATTCCAGGAATGAGTCCCGCTAGTTGTATCACTTCACTTAGTTCATATGATAAATTCATAACTGGAATATCTTCAATATTTAAGAAAACAAAAAACAAAAAAGAAGCAAAAGAAAACAAAAAAATACTTCTATTATTAGTACTACCAATAATGATAGGCATAATAATAGGACTAATCGCTGGAAATCACTTAGTAGGTTACTTTTTAGGAAAATATAGAGCTCAAACAATGTTCCTATTTATAGGCTTATTGGTAGGAGGCTTCATCCTAATAGTAAAAAAACAAAAAACAACCATTTCTAAAAATAATCTATTAGTCTTTCTAATTTCTTTAATTTTAATATTTGCACTATATTTTATCTTAAATAAATACACAATAACTATTCCAAAAAGTATAATTCCTTTAGCAGGAGGCATCTTAACAGCTTTAACATTACTAATACCAAGTATCTCTCTATCTTACATTTATAATTTGCTTGATAAATATGATTATATAGTATCTTCTGCATTATCTTTATCTAGTTTTAAAGATGTATTAGTAGTTCTAACATTTGTAGTAGTATTTTTGTTATCAATAATTCTAATAGCAAAAATAATATCTTACTTATTTAAACACTTCGAAAGCAAATGTTACGCAGTAATATGTTCTTTAATAATTTTAAGTGTAGTAGTAGTAATTTTAAACATAGGAAAGTTTACAATATCTTTTGTAAATATATTTACAACAATCTTGGCGTTTTTATGGGGATACCTTTTAGCCAAAAATATTGAGAAAGAATAGAGTTCGCACAAGACTCTATTTTTATCTATTTTTATTTTGAAAATCTATTTCTATCTTCTTGACTTTTACCCCTCATAATAGTAATATTAAATTGAAAGCTATTATAAAAAAAGGGAGGTAATATAGATGATTGTTTTAGATGATAAGGTATTAGAATTAATAGTTATAAAAAGAGATGGGAAAAAAACAAAATTTGAAGAAGAAAAAATAGCCATAGCCATAAAAAAAGGTTTCGATAGTATTGAAGATTCAAAATATACAGAAAATGACATAACAAAAATATACGAATCAGTAGTAAAAGACATAACTAAAAAATACAGCGATAAAAAAAATATAAAAATTGAAGATATTCAAGATTTAATCGAAGAAAAACTAAAAAAATATGAATACATGGATGTATACGACAACTTTTCTGCTTATAGAAAACTTAGAAACAAATCAAGAGATTTATTCAAAGAAAAAGAACACAAGTTTTTAAAATCAATTGAATCATTAGGAATGGAAGATGCAAAAAACGTTGATGCAAAAAGAGAAAATGCCAATGTAGATGGTGATACAGCCATGGGGACAATGCTTCAATTTGGAAGCACCTTAACAAAAGAATTTGCCAAGAGTTATTTAATGAAACAAAGATTTGCAGAAGCCCATGATAAAGGAGCAATTCACATTCACGATATGGACTTTATGCCTATGGGAACCACAACATGTTGTCAAATAGATTTAAATGAATTATTCAAAGATGGATTTTCAACAGGACATGGTCATTTAAGAACTCCTAATAGTATTATGAGTTATGCAGCCCTAGCAGCCATAGCAATCCAATCAAATCAAAACGATCAACACGGAGGACAATCTATACCAGCCTTTGATTACTACATGGCTCCAGGAGTTATAAAAACATATAAAAAGAGTTTAAAGCAAGAAATATATGATTACTTAGAACTAGAAGGATTTTTAAACTTTATAAAATTTAACAAAATAGAAAAAGAAATAGATAAAATAAACACAATAGATTATGATATTAGTAACTTAGATATCTTTGCCAAAGAAGAAGAACGAGTACTAAAAATATTTAGATTAGCAAACAAAAAAGCCTTTAAAAAAACTGATAGAATGACATATCAAGCCATGGAAAGCTTTATTCATAATCTAAATACCATGCATTCAAGAGCAGGAGCACAAGTACCATTTTCATCAGTAAACCTAGGTACAGATACCTCTAGTGAAGGTAGAATGGTTATAAAAAACTTCCTTTTAGCAACAGATGCCGGATTAGGAAGAGGAGAAACTCCAATATTTCCAGTATCAATATTTAAAGTAAAAGAAGGAATAAACTACAATAAAAAAGATCCAAATTACGATTTATTTCACCTAGCATGTGAAGTCTCAGCAAAACGTCTATTTCCAAACTTCTCATTTATAGATGCACCATTCAATAAAAAGTACTACAAAGAAGGAGACTATAAAACAGAAGTAGGATATATGGGTTGTAGAACTAGAGTAATGGGTAACGTTGTAGATCCTAACAAAGCAATCACACCAGGACGTGGTAATCTTTCATTCACCTCAATTAACTTAGTTCGTCTTGGTATCAAACATGGAATATTAAATGGTAGCAGTCCTGACTATGAAGGATTCTATAAAGAACTAACAGAAATGATGGACCTAGTAAAAGACCAATTACTTGAAAGATTTGATATTCAGTGCAAAAGAAAAGTATATAACTTTCCTTTCTTACTAGGACAAGGTATCTGGATTGATTCTAAAAATTTAAAAAATAACGATAGAATAAAAAGAGTCCTAAAACAAGGAACACTTAGCATAGGATTCATAGGGCTTGCAGAATGCTTAAAAGCCTTAATCGGAAAACATCATGGTGAAAGCAAAGAAGCCTGGGACAAAGGTTATGAAATAATCAAATTCATGAGAGATAGATGTGATTACTATTCCAAAGAATATAAACTCAACTTCACACTTTTAGCAACCCCAGCCGAAGGACTTTCAGGAAGATTCACAGCCATTGACAAATCTATATATGGAAAAATAAAAGGTGTTACCGATAGAGAATACTACACAAATTCCTTCCACATACCAGTTCATTACAAAATAACAATAGATAAAAAAATCAAAGCCGAAGCACCTTTCCATGAACTTACTAATGCCGGTCATATAACTTATGTAGAACTAGATGGTGATCCAACTAGCAACGTCGCAGCCTTTGAAAAAATAGTAAAACAAATGAAAGAAGCCGGAATAGGATACGGTGCTATAAATCATCCAGTAGACAGAGATCCAGTATGTGGCTTCACAGGAGTTATAAATGATATTTGTCCAGGATGTGGAAGAACAGAACGCGATGGAGTAAAATTTGAAAGAATAAGACGTATAACTGGTTATTTAGTAGGAACAATAGATAGATTCAACAACAGTAAAAGAGCAGAAGAAAGAGATCGCGTTAAGCATAACAAAGTTCATGAAAATTAGACTAGCAGATGCCAATATCTTAACAGATAGTATTGTCGATGGAGAAGGCCTAAGAGCAGTTATCTGGACCCAAGGATGTTCTCATAATTGCAAAGGTTGTCATAATCCCGAAACACATAGCTTTGACAAAGGAATATTACTAGAAGTTGATGACGTAAAACAAATGATTAAAGACTTAACCCTTCAAGACGGTATTACCTTATCCGGAGGAGATCCCTTCTTCCAAACAGAAGCCGTAGCAGAAATAGCAAAATACGCCAAAGAACTAGGACTTAACGTCTGGGCTTATACTGGATTTCTATTTGAAGACCTCTTAAAAAATGAAAAAACCAAAAATCTTCTAAAATACATAGACGTCCTAGTAGATGGTAAATTTGAAATAGAAAATAAAAGTTTAAATATAAAATTTAGAGGATCCACCAACCAAAGAATAATAAACGTCCCTAAATCCCTAAAAATGAATAAAACAGTACAAATAAAAAAATACGATAGAAAACAAAAACCAAAAAAGAAGGCGTTATACTTATGATTGATAATTATATGTTATATAACAATTTACCAAGCCTTGATCTGCACGGTGAAACTAGATTTTCAAGCACCGTTATGCTAAGAGAATTCATAAATAACAACAAAAAACTAAACAACAAACTAATCATAGTCATTCATGGAATAGGAAAAGGAATATTAAAAGAAACAATTCATAAAGAATTAAAAAACAACAAAGATGTTAAAGCCTACAAACAAGATATCTTTAACAAAGGAGTAACAGTTATAGAACTAAATTAGCATTTACAGTAATATGTAAAATGCTTCTTTTTTTTGATCAATTTTAAACCAATCAAAGACAAATTGCTATCATAAAAATGAAAGGAGAAGTGAAAATGAAAAGAAAAATAATATACTCATTACTTATTTGTTTAGGATTTTTATTTGGAGGAGTAGTTTCAGTAAATGCTGCAACTACCGATGAAGATTGTTTTGGTTTTGATAAAGATACTGGTACAATAACTAACTATAAAAATGATAGATCATATTGTAGCATCACTAACGTAGTAATTCCAGAAACTATTGACGGAGTAAAAGTAGAAAGAATAGGTGCAAGAGCCTTCATGTACGATTATCTTGATAGTGTTACCCTTCCAGATGGAGTTAAAACAATAGGAAACTTAGCCTTCTTTGGAAACGAATTAAAAACCATTAATATACCTGATTCTGTAACAAAAATAGGTTACGCTGCCTTTAATAACAATAATTTCACTGAAACTCAGTACATATACGATAGAACAGATAACAATAATGATGGAGTAGCAGAAATTGATAATACAAAATTAGTAAGTGTTGCAGGAACAGATGATATTTCCATATTAAAGTTTCCAAGCAATATCACAACAATCAAAAGTAATGCTCTATATGGTATCATGATTGAAGACTTATACTTAACAAATATAATAAACTTAGAAGACAAAGCCTTAGATAGTGCCTATATAAATGTTATTCATGATATACCAAGTGATGTTAATAGCAATGCCTTTAATATCAACGTAAAAAAATTCCCATTTCTTGATGTAATTTACTTTAGATGGATGGCTTACGATAGTAATGATAACTTCCTTGGTAGCAATTATCAAAAAGGAGCATCAACACTAGTATCAGACATGTATCTAAATCCTACAACTCCTTGGCTTGAAGCATCAGCAATAGCATACAACAAAATAATGCTTGAATATGAAGATAATTATTCAGTTGATGAAACAGACATATATAAATACAACCCTAACACAAAGAAATATGAAAAATATATGACCACAACTAGATCATCAGATATTACTATATCTAAAGGAATCAATCCAGGACAAACATATTATTTCAAAATAAGTAGTTGTGTAAAAACTCCTGAAAAAAGAGTATGTAGTCCGCTTTCAGACCCCGTTAGTGTTAGAACTTCATTAAGCACACCAACAAACGTAAAAGCCAAAAAGTACAAATCAGGAATAGCAAAAATCACTTGGAAAAAAGTACTCGGAGCAGATGGTTACTCTATATACAAATATAATACCAAAACAAAAAAATATGTAATTATAAAAAATACAAAATCACTATACACAACAACCTCTTACCAACTAAAAAAAGGTACCAAAGCATACTATAAAGTAAGAGCTTATAAAATGGTAAATGGTAAGAAAGTATATAGTAATTATTCCAAACAAACTTCAGTAAGAGTATAAAAAATTCTATTAAACAACAAAATGGACCTCAAAAACAGGTTCATTTTATAATGAATACTTAATTGAAAAAAATATAAAACAAACAAAAACAAAAAAACCCCATAAACTAAAAAAAGACCATAAGGCCTTCTAATTTTGAATACTATTCTTAATAATATTAGCAATATTTGTCTTTTCACTATCACTTAACTTATTCCAAAATAGTTCAAGTAAAACCCCAAGTCCTGGCAAAACAAGCTCATCATTAGTTATAACTGATTCATTAATAGTAGCAATTATTTGCTCCTCATTATCATCTTTAATCTTTTCAATTATATTCTTTCTTATATCTAAATTCATATCATCACCAGTATTATTGTGTAAACATTTACAAAAAATATACTAAATTATTGAAATATTTTTTTCGGTAGAGTATACTTTTATTAAGGAGATGATATATATGCCACTAATAATTATAATTGGAGTAATTATTCTACTTGTTTTATGGTTTATTGCAACCTACAACAAACTAATAGGACTTAGAAACAAAAAAGACGATCAATGGTCGCAAATTGAAGTTCAACTAAAAAGAAGAGCAGATTTAATACCCAACGTAGTAGAAACAGTAAAAGGCTATGCAAAACATGAAAAAGGTACTTTTGAAGAAGTAATAAAAGCACGTAACACATATTTAGAAGCAAAAACACCTGAAGCAGAAATTAAGGCAAGCACTGGAGTTTCAAATGCACTATCTAAATTATTCGCACTTGCAGAAAACTATCCAGAACTAAAAGCAAATCAAAACTTTTTATCTTTACAAAACGATTTAAAAGATACAGAAGATAAAATTTCCTACGCTAGACAGTTCTACAACGATTCCGTTCTTACTTATAACAATAAAGTAGAAATGGTACCATCAAATATAGTAGCAAGCCTAACAGGATTCAAAAAAGGAACATTCTTCGAAGTAGAAGAAAAAGATAAAGAAGCACCAAAAGTTAGCTTCTAATAGGACTTACTTTTGTAAGCCCTTTTTTAAGGAGAAAAAAAGTATGAAAAGATATGGATTTATTTTACTTATATTAATGTCATTTTTTCTAATAGGAAACGTAAGTGCTCAAGATATAAAAAGCATAAGTATGGATATTAATATTGATAAAGATGGAACAGCTCACGTAAAAGAAAGTTGGAATATTTATTTTGATAAAAATGAAGATTTAACAGAAGTTTATAAAACCTATAACAACATAGGAGACTCTGTATTCTCTAACTTTAACGTTAGTTTAAATGGAAAAAATTATACAAATATCAAATGGGACATTGATAAAGATTTTAATTATAAAAAATATAAAAATACTTATTGACAACGATATTAATTAGAGTTACAA
>CAVGVM010000017.1:0-2498 GCA_963632645.1 Lachnospiraceae bacterium
TGTTTCTTCTTTTTTCTTTGTTTCTTCTTTTTTTGATTCTTCTTTCATATTATCCTCCGTATTTAATTTATCTAATAGGTATTTTGTGCTTCCAGATAGGGGTATTGTAAAGCATATTCCTTCGCCTGGCTTAGCTAATTCTAGGTTATGTCTAATACTTTCTAGTATTTCTTTTTTTTGTTTTTCGTGTATTAGTGAGAAGTATATGTATTTGTTTATATCTTCTAGGGCGAAATATTGTAGTAGTGAAGATGATGCTGTTCCTTCGCCATGGGTTGCTATGTTAAAGGGCATGTTGTATTTGTCATATAGGGGTTTTATTATTTTGTCTTCTTTATCATTTGATATTAAACATAGTAATTCTATCATAGTGTAGTCCTCCAATCGTAGTTTATGATTGTTTCGTCTATTTTCTTGTTTATTTCTTGTTTAGTTTTTATTTTGAAGATTATTCCTAGTAGTTGAACCATTATAAGTGGAGAGGTTGCAATGAAGGCGATTAGTCCAAAGGCATCTAACATTATGTTACCGTTTGAGGCTAGGCATACTCCGATTATGAATGGTAGAATGAAGGTTGCTGTTAGTGGTCCACATACTGATCCTCCTGTGTCGAAGGCAATGGCTGTGAACATTTTTGGTGATAGGAAGGTTAGTAACATTGCTAGTGCGTATGCTACTACTAGGAACCAGAATATTGGTATTTGATATATTACTCTAAGTAATGCTAGTAGAAGGGCAATTATTACTCCGATTGATATGGTTATACGCATTATGTTACTGGTTATACTTCCTTCGGTTATTTTTTCTACTTCGTTTGTAAGAATTTTTACGGCAGGTTCAGCGAATACTACAAGGAATCCTATTACTGATATGAATGGAATTATGTATTTTGTTAGGTTGTTGTTTATGAATTCTTGTCCAAGAAGGAATCCGGTTTTCATGAATCCAACGTCTACACCTGTTAGGAATAGGCATAGTCCTAGGAAGGTTGCGATTAAACCGATTATAACTTTTTTAATTTGTTTTTTGGTAAATGCATCTTTTTTGATAATGTTAAATACTATGAATAGTCCTATTATAGGGCTTAGAGATATTGATACTGATTTTATGCATTCTAGAAATTTTTCTGTATATTGTAGTAGTAATGGTAAGTTATTGTTATAGATTGAAGTGTCGTAAGTGTTTGTTCCTGAAAATAACATTCCGAGTATTAGTACCATTATTTTTGGTCCTACTGCACATAGACCGATTAGTCCGAAGGTATCGTTTTTAGTATTGCTGTCGGTTCTAAAGGCGGTTAGTCCTATTCCTAGTGCTAGTATAAAGGGAACACTTATGGGTCCTGTTGTAACGCCACTTGAATCGAAGGCTATTGGTATGAAACTACTAGGTACAAAGGCTAAAAGTGCAAATACTAAAGCATAACTTATTATGAGAATTGTTCTTAGACTTAGTTTAAATAGTATTTTAATAGCTGCTATGGTAAGCATTATTCCTACTCCTAGGCTTATTGTTAGAATTAGAGTTGTTGTTGGAATGCTAGGAATTTGTTCAGCTAGTACTCTTAAGTCAGGTTCTGCGACGGTTATCATAATTCCTATCAAGAGGATTACTCCAAGTATTATTCCAACTTTTTTACTTTTGATCAGGGAACTTCCTAGTTTTTCTCCGATCATCATCATGGAAAGGTCTGCTCCAAATGTAAATAAACTTATTCCGATTATTAGAAATACGGAACTTATCATAAATGAGGTTATGATACTTTTGTCTAGATTAAATAGTAAAGATATAATTGTTACTATTATACATATTGGTAAGACGATTATTGTTGTTTCTTTGAAACTTTTTTTAAAGTTATCTATCATTAATTATCACCCATTATCATTTTAACATGAAATTTGCTCTTTTAAAAGTTTTGGTTTTTAGTTTTTGTTGTTTATTGTGTGTGGTTGTCGTTTTTTAATTTTTTTTGATTTGTTTTGTTGTTTTAATTGTTTTGTAAAGTTTTGATTATTTTGTTAAACTCTTTGATTTATTGTTTGAATAGTTATATAATTGTTATGGTAGGTGGTAGTGTGAATAAGATAATTAGTAAACTTAAGAATAGAGGGGTTCTTTCGTATGATGAACTTTCTTTACTTTTTATGGGTTATTTAAATAATAAAGTTAATGATGATGAGATGACTGTTTGTCTTAAACTTATATGTAAGAATGGTCTTAGTGATGAGGAGATTTTTAATCTTACTGATATATTTATTAGAAGTGGTGAGGTTCTTCCTAAGAATTCTTCTTTTATTGATAAGCATTCTACGGGAGGGGTTGGAGATAAGACTACTTTGATTGTTCTTCCAATTCTTGCTAGTTTGGGTGTTAAGATATCTAAGATGAGTGGTAGGGCTCTTGGGTATACTGGGGGCACTATTGATAAACTTGATTCTATTGGAGTTAAGACTAATCTTACTAAGAAGGAATTTTATGATTTGATTGGTAAGACTAAT
>CAVGVM010000018.1:0-4591 GCA_963632645.1 Lachnospiraceae bacterium
TTCTTTTAATCTTTCAGTCGCCCATCTTCTAAAATTAGTAGCAACTTTAGATTTTATTCTATATCCTAAAGATATAATCATATCTAAATTGTAATATGGAATTTCTCTATTAACCATTCTATTTCCTTCTTTTCGAACTTGTCAGAAATTTTGACATGTTGATTTTTTATCTAATTCTTCTTCATATATATTATTTATATGTTCGATTATGTTAGTTCTTGAAGTAGAGAATAATTCAGCCATCTGTTGTTGTGATAACCATACTGTTTCACATTCAAGTTTTACGTCTATTTTTGTTTTTCCATCTTCTAATTGATATATTACTATATTATTTTTTTCTTCCATCAAAAACCTCCTTTTTAAATTCAAAAGGTGTCAACACATTATTTCTTGTTCACACCTTTATTTCATACTACTTACCACAACATTGTTTATATTTTTTACCACTACCACAAGGACAAGGATCATTTCTACCAATCTTTTCCTTCTTAACAGTTCTTCCCTTTCTAGTAGTATCATTATCATTAGTAGACTTATTCTTTACAACTTCTTTTCTCTCAATATTTTGTCTAATTTCAGCCTTTAACAAATACAAAGTAACATACTTATCAATATTTTCAAGCATATCATCAAAAAGTTCAAAGCCTTCTTGAGTATAAGCTCTCAAAGGATTATCTTGAGCATATTGTCTTAAGAAAATACCTTCTTTTAAATGAGCCATAGTATTAATTTGTTCCATCCAGTACTTATCAATAACATTAAGACTAATAACCTTTTCAAACTCATTAGTAACTTCCTCAGGAATTTCTTTTATCTTTTCTTCATATTCAGAAGTAATAAGTTCAGTAATACCATCAATTATTTCATCTACAGATTTATCTTCAAAGAATTTTTCATCTATTTTCTTTCTTAAAAGATTAGAATTAAAATACTCAATTATATCTTTAACATCTTCTTCTCCTAAATGTTCAGAATCATCCAAATGAGATTCAATTATATCTGCAACATGATTATACATAGACTTAAGAATTTCTTCATGAATAGAATCACTATCTAAAATATTATTTCTCTTTCCATAAATAAGTTCCCTTTGCTTATTCATAACATCATCATATTGAAGAACAGACTTTCTCATATCATAGTTATTACCTTCAACACGTTTTTGAGCAGAAGCAACAGATCTACTAAACATTTTACTTCTAACAACCATACCATCATCTATACCAGTACTTTGTAAAATATTCTTAATCTTTTCAGACCCAAAACGAATCATAAGTTCATCGTCCATAGCAATATAAAATTGTGTAAATCCAGGATCACCTTGACGACCAGAACGACCACGAAGTTGGTTATCAATACGACGAGATTCATGTCTTTCAGTACCAATAACACATAAACCACCAAGTTCCTTAACACCTTCACCAAGTTTAATATCTGTACCACGACCAGCCATATTTGTTGCTATAGTAACAGAACCTTTTTCACCAGCCTTAGCAATAATTTCAGCTTCACGAGCATGATTCTTAGCATTAAGTACTTCATGTGGAATACCACGTTTCTTAAGTAAATTACTAATTTCCTCACTAGTTTCAATAGCAATAGTACCCACTAACACTGGTTGACCCTTTTCATGTCTTTCAGCAATTTCATCAATAATAGCCTTAAACTTAGACTTTTTACTAGCATATATAAGATCAGCCATATCCTCACGAATAACAGGTTTATTAGTAGGAATAGCAATTACATACATATTATAAATTTCTCTAAATTCTTCCTCTTCAGTCTTAGCAGTACCAGTCATCCCAGAAAGTTTATTATACATTCTAAATAAATTTTGAAAAGTAATAGTAGCAAGAGTCTTAGTTTCTTGTTGAATTTCAACACCTTCCTTAGCCTCAATTGCTTGATGAAGACCATCACTAAAAGCACGACCTGGCATCAAACGTCCAGTAAATTGATCAACAATTACAATCTTTCCATCCTTAACAACATAATCAACATCATTCTTTTGAGAATAATTAGCATGCAAAGCCTGATTAATAAAATGTACCAAAGTCGAATTATTAACATCATATAAATTATCAACCTTAAAGTACTTTTCAGCCTTCTTCATACCATCTTCAGATAAATTACTTCTCTTAAGTTTAGCATCATACACTATATCAGTATCATAATTCAAACTCTTAGCAAATCTATCAGCATCAATATATAAATTCTTATTTTCAAGAAATCCTCCAGAAATTATAAGTGGAGTACGAGCCTCATCAATCAAAATAGAATCCACTTCATCCACTATTGCATAATTAAGACCACGTTGTTGAACCCTATCTTCCTTACGAATAGCCATATTATCACGAAGATAATCAAAACCAATTTCATTATTTGTAGAATATAAAATATCTTTATCATATTCAGCACGCTTTTCACTAGGACTTAAATCCCTAAGATTAAGACCAACACTAAGTCCTAAAAACTCATGAATTTGACCCATCCATTTAGAATCACGTTCAGCAAGATATTCATTAACTGTTACAATATGAACACCTTTTCCACCTAAAGCATTAAGATATGCAGGCATAACAGAAGTCAAAGTCTTACCTTCACCAGTCTTCATCTCAGCAATATTACCATAATGAAGAGCAAGTCCCCCAATAAGTTGAACCTTATAAGGTTTTTCCTTAATAACACGATAACAAGCTTCTCTAGCAGTAGCAAAAGCCTCAACTAAAATATCATCAAAATCCTCTCCATCATTTAATCTATTCTTAAATTCCTCAGTTTTCTTCTTAAGTTCATCGTCACTTAACTTACTATATTCATCATCAAGTTCCAATATTTTATCAGCAATTTTATCAAATCTTCTAAGTTCCTTTTCATCAAAATCAAACATCTTTCTAAAAAGTGACATATTACCATCTCCTCAAGATAATATTTTATCATTAATTAAAAGAAAATAAAAGAAAAATAGAGAAATTAACACTATAATTGTACAAAAAATAATGTTTTTAACAAAAACATATAACAACTGCTTAAAAAATAAAATTACAAAACAATTACAACATTTATCTAAAAACAGTATAAATATTTAAAAATATACGATATAATGTAAAATAAGAGGTGAAAAAATTGAAAGAAATAAATCTTACAACAGAAGAATTAAAAGATTCTCTAAAAGGAAACTACATAGATTCAGGCAGTGAAGCAAGTGTATATTTACATAATACCAAAAACAGTAACGACAAAAATCAAAATGTTTTTATGGCCAAAAGATTATATGATATAAATCCAGAAGATATATATTTAGCAGCAACTGGAGAAAAAGTTGGAAAACAAGGAGAAGAAAAATTTATAAAAAACCTATTAGTCTATAAAGAGAATATAAAATTAACAACATTACCACTAGGAATAGTAAAAGAAAATGGCATAGTAGTAGGACAACTAGTAAAGTATTACAACAATGCTAAAACACTAACACAATATTTTGAAGAAAATAAAGATATAGACCCACTACCATATTATTACAAAGTACTTGATATACTACAAGAACTTGTGAACAATAATATATGTTATGAAGACGTACATGGTGGAAATTTCCTAGTAGTCAGGGAGGGGGTAAAACTAATAGATTTTTCACAGCATAGAGTAAAAATAAATGAACACTACAAAGGAATGTACTATAATATGTTTCAAAACTTTGTATCAATGGTTAATAAACTTAATCTAAGAGTACTAAATCAAGAAGAAAAATTTGATAGATTTTTATTACCACCAGAAATAAAAAATGATACAGAACATTTACCAGAAGACTTTGATTACATTAGAGAACATCTAAAAACAATTGTTAAAACTGGAAGAAAAAAATAAAACGAGCAACTACGCTCGTTTTTACATTCCCATATATTTCATAACTACCAAACTAACTATAATAACAAGCACTACCAAAATAGCAGTAAAAATAAGTATTAAAGTTTGAATAGAACCAGCCTTATTAAGCCACGGATTATTAGTATTACCACCATCATTACCATAATAACCCGTATTAGAACCTCCCATATATTGACGAGAAGCATCATTTTGACCATAAGAAACATTATTAACACTAGGAGTATACCCAGGTCCATTCATCTTACGAACAAGTGTCTTTTGTTTGGTCTCAGCATTTTCTCCATAATCAGAAGCAGAGCTAGAATTCAAGTCATACACTTCGCCAGAATAATTAACTTCAGAACTGGCATAATTATTATTCATATCAGCATTTACACCATTTATTTGATTAACACTGCTATTAACAACAGATTGAGATTTTAAATATTCATCTAAAGGAAGTTTCCCCTTAACATCTAAAATAGCCCTACTAGTCTCCTTTAAATAATCTTCCTCATAACTACCAAACTTTCCTCTATTAGGCATTAAACTCACCACCTAACACCTTATTATCAATTCTCTTAAGAATAACTCTCTTAACCCTATCCATTTGTTCCTTAGGTAAATCATATATCTTAAAAGCTTCATTAATTTGACTATTAACAACATCTATAAAATTCTTCTTATAATAATCAGAAAAAGAAGTCTCATAATCCATTCTCCTAAA
>CAVGVM010000019.1:0-3335 GCA_963632645.1 Lachnospiraceae bacterium
AAGTGTTGAATGTTATCTTTAAAGAATTTAGATAATTCTTCTTGAAAATTTATTTTTTTAAAGTTTTCAAAATCTATTCTTAACCCTTGAAAATTTAATACTAAAGTATGATTGATTTGTTTTATTAAAGTGGTGATTATATATTGTAAAGTTTTTTCTATATTTTTTTCATCATAATACAAGGATATAATAATAATATTATCATGTTCGATAATTTGGTCTGTTTTATCAGTTATTTGATATTCTTTGCTAAATGTGTAGAACTTTTGCATACCACATAATTCAGCATAATATAAATATAATTTATCATAGTCATTAAAATCATTGATAGACTTTGATGACATATATTTTTCAAATAATGGAAGCATTATTTCTTCAAAATTATCGTTAAGTAAAATATTTCTAATAGACTTTAATAAATCTATTTTTTTTTGTATATTGAGTCTAGTGATTTCACTTGAAATGACATCTAAAAATTTTTTTTCTCTTTTTATATTTCGATCTCTTAAACCATGATATTTTTCTGGAAATGATTTTGTAGATTTTGATAGAATACTCATATAGTTACAATTTAATGTTTTTTTACCTATTCTTGTTGTATATACTTTTCCACATACAATTACATTATCACCTACATTTAACATTTTTGTTATTTTATCTAAATTTTCAAAATCATTTTTTGAAAATGATATCTGTATTGTTTCGTCAAAACTGTATAAATCGGCAAAAATAAGTTTACCAAACTTTCTTATAGATTTTATTCTACCTTTAACTGATAAAATTTCATCATCCATGTAATCCTCAAGATTTGTTATTTTTTTCATTTCATAATTATCTAATTTTTTGCCAAACTCATTAATACTTTTTTTATAGTCATCCTCTTTCATATATATTACCTCATAATTCATGTATTATTTTTACTAATTAAAATCTTTATATATTTCACTAGCTCTAGGAGCAGCAGAGTTCTGATACTTTCCATTATATAGTTCAACTTTCCCTAAGACCTTCCAAAACATAATTTGTCCAATTTTCATTCCACTATATATTTTTACTGGTTGAGTGGCACAAAATTGTAAAGTTAGTTTCCCTTTGAAACCAATATCAACTAACTCAGAGGTGATTTGAACAAATAATCCTAACCTCCCTGTTGAACTTCTACCTGTAATAGTTGGTACATAGTAATTACTCCCTATCACTTCCTTTGTACATCCTAGATACAATTTATTAGGTTCTAAAACCAAGCCATCTTTTGGTATTTTGATTGTTTTTGTTATCATTTTCTTTTTAGGGTCTAAAATATCTTCTTTATATACTTTTATGTAATCATCCAAAGTGTAATTATAGCTATTAGGATTTATATTGTTTTGGTTGAATGGGAAAATAACAATTTTCCCATTTTTTACTTCTTTTTTTATTTTTTCTCCAGATAAAATCATTTATATACACCATCCTTATAAAATTTACTAATTTCTGCATCTATATACTTATTATATTCTCCATTCTTATAACTTAATTTTTTATTTCCAGTAATCCTCCAAAAACTTACTTGTCCAATTTTCATATTCGGATAAACTCTTAATGGCTGAACAACTCGTAACTCTAATGTCCAACAATGTTCACAACCAACATGCCCTAATGGTGCTGTCACTTGTAAAAACAGTCCCAGTCTTCCAACTGAACTTCTACCAATTAATTGTGTAACATATTTGGGACTTCCGATTTTTTCTATGGTCGAGCCTAAATACAGCCTATTTGGTTTTAGAACATATCCATTTTCTGGAATAACTATTTTTTTAATGTTTGTCTTTTTTTTAGGGTCAATTACAGAATCACAAATTTCGTATAGTGTACTCGAAAGCCTGTAATTGTAACTATTAGGATTTAATAATGAGTTTTCAAACGGACTTATGATTATTCTTCCTTTTTTTACTTCTTTTTTTATTTTTTCTCCAGATAAAATCATATTTTCCTCCTAAAATAATTCCACAAACCTATTTGGATAAATATCCTTTCTGTATCTTAAAACCATCACACTATAACCAAATTTTTTATGTAGTTCGTTGCATACATCTTTTATCTCATACATTCTATCAAACATATATTGCTTAATATTATTATCTGAAATTCCATTTATTTCACAAGCCATATTAACAGTATCACTACAATATTTAATCATTTGGTTTTTATTTTCAGGTATAATATTTTTTCTACTTTCATACAATACTTCAAAGTTTTCATATGGTTTTATCGCTGTATAATAATCAAAATTTGTTGGAATTATTTGAATTATATTTTTTGTTTTTTCAATTAATTCTTTACTAAGTTCTTCATTTTTCAAATAATAAGGGGAAACTAGAATGATTCCTCCATCAACAAGTAGATCATTTAGATTTTCTAAGATACATTGCGGTTTTTCAAAAAAGCCTAAGGCTGCACCTAAAATTATATGAGTAAACTTCTCTTTTGATTTGAATTTATATGCATCTTCACAAAAGTATTTTAAATCTAATTCTTTACCATATTTTTCTTTATTAAATTTTGCTATTTCAATTGAAGCTTTGCAAATATCAATTCCCACAGCACTACATCCAGTAATTTTAGCAATTTCTCTAGAAGAAAAACCTGTCGTACATGCTATTTCCAATACTCTTGAGCTTTTGTCTATTCTACCAAATGTTATCCATTCACTTAATGTAGAAAAAGAGCCAGGTGGAATATTCCATTGGTGTGAATATGAAATAAACTCTGTATACGACATATTCTTTAATTTTTCAATACTAATATTATTATTCATCTCTTACTCCTCCTTTGTGGCAGATTCTAAAAATTCAATACTGCCATCTTTTATTTTTATTTTTACTTTTATTCCAATTGGCATAATTGCCATAGGTGCAGTATGTCCAAAATTATAATTATAACCAATAAAAACTTTATCAAGTGCCATTTCATTTTTTATAACTGATAAAATTGTGTTTTTATATTCATCGTAATATGTCTCATCAACTGGTTTTCCTATTAAAATTCCCTTAACCTTACTTAATGCCTCTACAAATAATGGATTTCTCAACAACTGTGCTATGAAATTTGGTTCTGGCTTATCTTCACTAGTTTCCAAAAAAAGCACTTTATTATTCCAATCAATACAAGACCAGATGCTACTTCCTATGAACATATGAAAGGTATCAATACACCCCCCAATCAATTCTCCTTCTATATCATTTTGCCCTTGTAGTATTTCTATTTTGTGTTTTTCTTGTTTTGTTTTTCGTTCAATAGCATCATTATTTTTATTCAACCATGATAAGCATTCAGATGTCCACTTATTACTGGAA
>CAVGVM010000020.1:0-2035 GCA_963632645.1 Lachnospiraceae bacterium
TATTTTATCATGGAAAGATTTTCTATTTACACAAATTTATTTACAGACTCTTTTTTTCTATTATAAAATATTTCTTTTTACCTTTTCTTATTATGTTGTATTTTCTGTTGTTATTTATTATATAATTTTCATCGTTTATTATGTATCCATTTAAGGTGATAGCATTATTGTTTAAAAATTCTCTTGCTTCTCTTCGTGATGAGGCTATTTTATTGTCTGTTAATATTTTTATTAGGGTTTGATTATCTTGTTGTTTATATTTAGGTACTCCTTTGAATGCGTCTTCTATTTGTTTATCTGTTAATTCTTTTATGTTGTTTTTAAATAGTGCATCAGATATAGTTTTGGCATTTTGATATTCTTTTTCTCCATGTAGGTCAGTTATGAACTCTTGTGCTAGTTTTTCTTGTGCTATTCTTAGATGTGGTTCTTTGTTATGTTTTTCCATAATTTGTTCTATTTCTTCTTTTGTTAAGAATGTGTATACTTTTAGGTATTCTTCGACTTTTGTATCGTCTGAATTTATTAGGTATTGATATAATTCATAACTTGATGTTTTGTTTATATCTAGCCATAGAGCATTTCCTTCACTTTTTCCAAACTTGTTTCCATTTGCATCTAGGATAAGTGGCATTGTAAATCCATATGCTTCTTTACCTTCTATTTTTTTGATTAGTTCCATACCTGTTGTGATATTTCCCCATTGATCAGATCCTGCGGCTTGTAATACGCAATTTTTTTCTTTGTATAAGTGCAGAAAGTCATATCCTTGTAGTAGGGTATATGAAAATTCAGCATATGTTATACCAGTTTCTAGTCTTCTGTTTATAATGTCTTTTGCTAACATATAATTAACATTTATGTATTTTCCTATGTCTCTTAAAAATTCTAGATATGTGTAGTCCTTCATCCAATCGTAGTTATTAACTATTTCTGCTTTTCCTTCAAGTATTGTGCTTACTTGTTTTTTTATTCCATCAAAATTCTTTTGAAGTTTTTCTTTTGAGATTATTTCTCTTTCTGCGTTTGGTCTAGGGTCTCCGATTAATCCTGTGGCTCCCCCAACTAATAGTATTGGATGATGTCCTGCTTTTGCTAGTCTTTTTGCTGTTATTAATGATGAGTAGTGTCCAATGTGCAAGCTATCTGCGGTAGGATCTGTTCCCCAGTAAAATGATATTTGTTCATTATTTAATTTTTGTTCTAGGTCTTCTCCGGCAACATCTTTGATTAGACCTCTCCATTTTAATTCTTCATATAGTTTCATATTTTTTCCTCCTTATAATAAAAACTCATAAATTAAAGGACGAGATTTTCCCGTGGTACCACCTTAATTTATGAGTTTTTCATACACACTTTATGCTTTAACGGGCTCATCCGATTTGAATTCATGATTTGTATTTCACTTTACTATTTTTGTTCGTTTACAGCAACCACGAACTCTCTTTAAAGGAAAATATTAAAGTTACTAAAATCAATCAATATTCAATATGCTATTACTTTATCATATGTTTTTATTTTAGTCAATTATTTTTAAACAAAAAAAATCCTCAGCAACTTCCTATTTTCGCGATTACTATCGTCGGCGTTAAAGAGCTTAACTTCTGGGTTCGGGATGGAGCCAGGTGTATCCTCTTTGCTATCGTCACTGAGAAAAATATAAATTAGAGAAATAATTCTCTGAAAACTCAGATAATGTATGACATCAAATTTAACAAATTTATGATTAAATCCTCGATCTATTAGTATCAGTCAGCTCAACATATCACTATGCTTCCACCTCTGACCTATCAACCAGATAGTCTTTCTGGGATCTTACTTCATAAAGAATGGGAAAACTCATCTCGGGGGAGGCTTCCCGCTTAGATGCTTTCAGCGGTTATCCTTTCCATACATAGCTACTCTGCACTGCCACTGGCATGACAACAGATACACCAGAGGTATGTTCATCCCGGTCCTCTCGTACTAAGGACAACTCCCCTCAATTTTCCTACGCCCACGACGGATAGGGACCGAACTGTCTCACGACGTTCTG
>CAVGVM010000021.1:0-6447 GCA_963632645.1 Lachnospiraceae bacterium
GTTATATATCATATTTATGATTGGTATTTTTATTTTTTTGTTTTTGGTTAAATTATATATTGATTTTAGTGTATATAATCCTTCGATTGTGGTGTTTTCTATGTAGTTATTTATTTCTTCTTTTGATTTATTTTGTCCAATCATTTTACCTAGTTTAAAGTTTCTACTTTTATTACTTGTACAGGTTAGGTATATGTCTCCGAATCCTGCATATGATAGGATTGTTTTTTTATTTCCATTTAGTTGATATATTAGTTCTTGTATGTCATTTAGTGCTTCGGTTAGAAACATTGCTATTGTTGATTCTGGCATATTCATTCCATAAAGGATTCCTGATGCTATGGCGAGAATATTTTTTACTGAACCACATATTTCTGTTCCTTTTATATCTTTGGTTGTTCTTATTTTGGTGTTATTTGTTTGTAATGCTTTTTTTATTATTTTTTCTGTTTCTTTATTTTTTGTTGCTAGGGTAAGTCCAATTGGGGAATCGTTTATAATATCTACTGCAAAACTTCCTCCGGAGATGATTCCATATTTTTTAGTGTGTATATATTTTTTTAAGATATTGTCTGGGAGTTTGTTTGTTTTTTGCTATATTCCTTTGGTTGCTAGGCATATGTGTGTGTTTTTGTTTATGTTTTTTATGTTTTTAATTGTTTCTTCTAGAGCATTTGTTGGTATTGCTATTAGAATTAGGTCTTTGTTTTTTATACTTTCTTCTAGATTATTTGTTATTTTTATATTTTGTGGTAATTTGTAGTTTGGTAATTTGTTTTTGTTGGTTCTTTTTGTTTCTAGTTCTTGTTGTTCTTTGGTGAATTTTGTCCATATTGTTATATCGTGATTGTTTTTATTTATTATGTGGGTTAGGGCTAGGCCGTAGGCTCCTGCTCCTAATATGGTTATTTTCATGTTATCCCTCCATATTTTAATTTTATCATATTTTTATATTTTGTATATTTTTTATGTCAAATTTTTATATTATTGACATTTTTTGTTTGTTTTTCTTTTCTTTTTTTAATTTATGTTATTATTATTATAGTAGGAGGAATAAGATATGAGAGTTAAGAGTTTTTTAAAGTATTTTGTAATTTCTTTAGCATTTTTATTTTCATTTGGATTTGTTAATGTAAATGCTGAGACGTTACAAAGTATGATTGATGGATCTACAACTGGGAATGTAGTTTTAGATCAAAATTTTACTGAAAAAGCAAGTGTTGCTAAAGGTAAAAATGTTACTATTGATTTGAATGGGAAGACTATTACTGGTGCGATTGAGGTTAAGGGAACTTTAACAATTAAGGATTCTAAGACTGGTGGAGCAGTTATAGCAAATACTGAAAAGAATGCATCTGCTATTCAAGTTGATGGTGGTAAGTTAATACTTCAAAGTGGTACTGTAAAGAATGATAATGGTTATGGTATTTATGGTCTTGAAGGTGGAAAAGTTACTGTAAATGGTGGTACTATTGATACTTTATATGCTGGACTTACTGGTAACAATACTACTGGAGATATGTATTTTGCTGTAAATGGTGGTGTTGTTAAGGCTAAATATGGGCCTGCTGTTTATGTACCTGGTCAAGTTGGTGTTGATGTAACTGGTGGTACTTTAACTGGTGGTATTTCGCTTAGAATGGGAACTTTAAATATTACAGGAGGAGTTATTACTGCTATTACTGGAGATATTGATAGTCCTAGTGAGTATTATGCATATAATGGTTGTGCATGGCTTCCAGATGCTATTTATGTAATGGGTGGTACTTATAATTCTGCTAGTGGAAATGATTTAAGTATTAACATTACAGGAGGAGTTATTACTTCTAGTAATGGACAAGGTAGTGCTCTTGCTATTTATGATTTAGGAAAAGTTAGTCAAAAGATGAATGTTTCTATTTCTGGTAGTGCTAAACTTATTACTAATAGTAAGACTAGAACTGCTTATGATGTTCTTAGTTTAAGTGATATTGGTGTTACTAGTCCTAAAACTGGATTTAATAATCCAAGTTATGTTGGAAAGGTAAGTACTAGTATAACTGGTGGTACTTATTCTAATATAAATGATAAGTATATTGCTAGTGGTTATGATAAAAATTTAGTTAATGAAAACTATGTTGTTTCAAAGAAAGTAGTTAAGGTTGATATGCCTAGTGTTGATTTAACTAAAGAAGTTAAAGATGTTACAGTTGGTGTTACTAATTATAATGTTGTAAAGGGAGTGCTTCTTGCTTCACTTGAAAAGAGTAATATTAATACAGATAATATTACACCACTTGTTGATGTAGATGTTACTAATAAGAGTGCTAGTAGTGTTTCTAATGATGTTAAGAATGTAATGCTTGATGTAATTAGTACTAAGGCTGCTAATGCTAAGATTGCTAGTTATTTTGATATTTCTGTTCTTGTTAAGAATGCTACTAATGGAAAGGTTGTTGAAGAACTTACTAAACTTACTGATAAGATTAAGTTTACTGTTGCAATTCCTAGTGATTTAACTAAGGTTAAAACTGGAATGGAAAGAAATTTCTATGTAATTAGAGAACATAATGGAGTTGCTACTGTTTTACCAACTAAGTTATCAAAAGATGGAAAATCACTTACTTTTGAAACTGATAAATTTTCTACTTATGCTCTTGCTTATAGTGATGTAGCAAGTAGTGATGTATCTAATGTTAAGAATCCTCAAACTTATGATGGAATTATGGGTTATGTAGTTGTTACATTAGTTACACTTGGTGGTGCTCTTGGAGCAGTAGTTTATTTAAAAAGAAATAGTTTAAATAATTAGTTTACAGGGACTAGAGAAATCTAGTTCTTTTTGTTTGATTTTGTATTTTTGGTGTGTTATTATGAAATTATGATAGGAGTGTTTATATGGATAAGAAGTTTTTTACTAAGAAGAAATTAATTGTTTTTGGAGGAATTGTAATTGTTTTATTTTTAATTGTGTGGTTTTTGTTTAATTTTTATTATCTTGAACTTTTTGCTGGTTTTTATAAAGATACTGGTACTTTTAATGCTATTTCTAATAGAGAAGATGTTACTATTAAACATAACTTTTATAATGATAAGTATTTTGAAGGTATGGGGATTAAGTTTTTAAACATTTTTGGTGATTGTTATTTGTCTTCTGAGGGAAAAGATTATAGTGGTTATATTTGTGATAAGGGTGCTTTTGTTATATCTACTGTTTCTGGTTTTGTTTCTTCTTTTAATAAGGGTGATTTTATTAATAGTGATATTTCATCTAGTTGGAATAAGAAGATTCATAAGGAGTTTTTAAGAAGACATAATATTAAAAATGATGATGATATTATTGAATTTTTGGGTAATTATAAAGAAAAGGAACTTAGTGTTTTAAATTCTTATAATGATATTAATGATGATTATGTTGTTTCTGATTTGTTAAGTATGTTTCCTACTTATGATAAGGCTAAGTTTTATATGATTTCTGGTGATTATAAGGGGTATTCTATTGAGAGTGATTCTTCTTATATGTTTTATTTAAAGAATAATGATATGTATTATAGAATTCTTTTTGGTATTAAAAATAGTGATTTAACTAGAGATGATATTTATAAAGTTATTAGTAGTGTGGTTATAGGTTAGGTGGTGTTAGTATGAAGAAAGTTTTTAAAGTATTGGGTATTGTTTTTGGAAGTATTGTGTGTTTGGGATTTATTTTATATGTTGCAAGTTTTATTTTTTGTTATAAGTTTATAAATGTTACTAATGATGAGTATAAGGCTATTACTAATAGAATACATATTAAAGATGATGTTAGTATTAAAAGTAAGAAGGTTTCTAATTATGTTATTTTAGGAGATGTTAAGTTTAGAGATGATTTTTCTAAGTTTAAACGTGTTTCTTATGATGTTGATGATGATGGTTTTGTTAGTGCAAGTTATAAATATAAGGATAAGGTTGGTAAGAGGTTTATTTATTTTGATTTTAATTCTATGAAGGATGATGATTCATATAATCCAAATAGTGATGAAATTAAGTATGTTAAGAATGCTAAATTTAAGAGTATTAATTTTAATGTTATGAATATTATTAGTAATTTTGAACTTTATCTTGATGCTGATAATTATTTAGATGATGAGATTACTGAGTATTCTTATATTACTGGTGATTATAAGGGATATATTAAGAATAATTATTATACTAAGAATAAGGTTGTTATTTTATATAATAATGGTAAGACTTATGAATTTGATTTTGATGGACATGGTTATTTTTCTGATAAGTATATTTATGATTTTATTAGTACTGTGGTATTTTTATAGACCGATTGGTCTTTTTTTTATTAAAAAAAGTATACATTTGGGTTTTATGTATACTTTATTTTAATTTTAATTAATTATTAATTTATGTTTACTCCTTTTTTGAAGGTATTGTTTCCTATTATGTATAGAATTATGTTATATACTATATATATTATTATACTTAATGATAGTATTTGTTTTAATATGGTTGGTGTTATATTATTTGTTTTGAATAAATCCATTATTTGCTGGTTGAATAGTCCAATTATGAATATTATTAATAGGATTAGTATTTGCATTGTGAAATATATTATTAGACCAAATATTAGGGATTTTATTAGTTTATTATTGTTTTGTTTGTAACCTAGGATTATTGCTGTTATTCCTGTTAGAATTAGGAATAGCATTTCTAGATAGAATATTATTATACTTGTTATTATTGTTTTGTTTGTTATATTTATTTGATTTAGGATATTTTTTATTATTTCTATGTTTTCTTTTGAGTAGTAACATATTAGTAGAGAGATTATTATTACTATGAAACTTGTTGTTAGAGTTATTATTGATGTTAGTATTTTTGATAGGTATAGTGTTTCTTTTTTTATTGGTAGGGTATGTGTTAGATAGGCTTCATCGCTGTAGAAGTTTTTTATTGTTCTTCCCCATATTCTTAATATGTTATTTATTAGGATATTTATTAGGAGGGTTATGGTTATTCCTTGCATTATTTTTCCTATTATGGAGAATAGAACTCCTTCTTGTATATTTAGAAATATTCTTGTTAGTATTGCAAATATTATACTTAATATATAGAAGATTGTTAGGGCTTTATAAGACCATTTTAGGTCATATTTTAGTAGTTTTTTTAGCATTTGAAGTACCTCCTGAAAATTTCATCTATGGATTGGTTTTCTTTTTCTCTTAGTTTGTCGGTAGGGGAGTTTAGGATTATTTTTCCTTTGTCTATGAATATTACTTCGTCTAGTATTTTTTCTATATCTTCGATTAGGTGTGTTGAGATTATAATGCTTGCGTCTTCATCGAAATTGGTTAGAATGGTGTCTAGTATGTAATCTCTTGTTGCAGGATCTACTCCTCCGAGTGGTTCATCTAGGATGTATAGTTTTGCTTTTCTACTCATTACTAGTATTAGGGTTAGTTTTTCTAGCATTCCTTTGCTCATTTTTGATAGTTTTTGTTCTTCGTTTAGGTCTAAATCTTTTAGTAGTTTTTTTGCTTTGTTTATGTTAAAGTTTTGATAGAAATCACTAAAGAATGTTAGTGTTTCTTTTATTGTCATTGATTTATCTAGATAGGTTCTTTCTGGAAGATAAGATATTATTTCTTTTGATTCTGGTCCTGGTTTTTTTCCATTTATTAGTATTTCTCCACTTGTTGGGGTAAGTAAGTCGTTTATTAGTTTTATTAGGGTTGTTTTACCAGTTCCATTTTTTCCTAGGAGTCCAATTATCTTGTTTGGTTTTATTGTTAGGTTTACGTTATCTAGTACTATTTTGTTATCAAATTTTTTGGTTAGATTTGTACATTTTACTAAATCCATGTTATTCTCCTTTCGTATTTTGCAAGTATGTTATGGCTTCTTGTTTGGTGAAACCTAGGTTTTGCATATCATTTAAGTAGGTATTTATTTTTTCTTTTGCTAGTTCTTGTTTTATTTTTTTTATTAGTTTTGTGTTTTCTGTTACGTATTTTCCGTTTGTTCTTTCTGTATAAATTAGTCTTTCTTGTTCTAGTTTTTCTAGTGATTTTTGAACTGTGTTGGGATTTATTTTTATTTGCATAGCTAGTTCTCTTACTGAGGGTAGTTTTTCATTTGGTTTTAGTTTTCCTGATGCTATGTATAGTTTTAGATGATAGGTTAGTTGTGTGTATATTGGACTATCATTTGTAAATTTAAAGTTCATTGTTACCTCCTTATATTGTATTGCTTGCATAATACAATAATACATTTAGTTTTGTTTTTTGTCAATAAAAAAAGTAAGTTTCCTTACTTAATTATACTACTATTTTTTCCTGTTACTAGTGCTAGGAATGACTCAATATTTTTTAGTTCTTTAAGGGCTGATTTTTTGTCTGCTTTGGCCATTATTCTTCCTTCGATGCTTTTTGATTTTTTTATGTTGTAGTGTATGTTTGTTTTGTTATGGGTGTTTTC
>CAVGVM010000022.1:0-2064 GCA_963632645.1 Lachnospiraceae bacterium
TATGCTCGAAAATCAAGCATAGACTTATCTAAAAATTTCTCATGCGTTTATCCTGGAAAAATTAAGAGAAACTGTTTGAAAAAGGGTTCTTTGTCAAATAGTGGGTGAAATCCCAAAAAATGATAAAGAAATGAGAGTGTAAAAAATTCTGTGTAAATAATCTATCCATGAATATAGGAAGCAAATTATAATTGCTTCTTTTTGTTGCTTAAATAATAACATATAAATTTTAATTGTCAAAGAACTTAAATTCTACCTTCAAACATAATTGATAATTCACCTAAAATCATATCCCAATTTCTGTACCTTGCTGTCCATTTTTTAGTAATATTTAAAGTTGATAAATATAAGGATTTCATGAGTGCTTCATCACTCGGAAAAACAGCTTTTGTTTTAGTATATTTTCTAAAACTTCTATTTAATGATTCAATTGTATTGGTTGTATACATTATTTTTCTTAAATGCTGTGAATAGCTGAAAAACGGACAAATTGAATCCCAATTTTCTTCCCAACTTTTAAGTGCAGTTTTAATACTTAACAATTTATTTCAAGAGATTTTTTTAATTATCATATTAGTACTCTCAAAAACATTATTTACATTATCATCACATTCTCGTACCTTAACTCTATAAATAATGTTTTCTCCAAAAACTTTATCAATCACTTCAAAATCCTTAGCCAAGGTATTTAAAAGTTTCAAATCATCATATGAAGCCTTAATTTCATAATAATTATATTTTATGTATTCACTAAGACCAGATTCAAGTAATGCTTCTCTTACACTTTTAGAATAAGCTCTAATAATACCACCAGCGCCTAATTTTATTCCTCCAAAATAACGAACAACTATTGCCAAAACATTAATAATATCATTTTTTAGTATAATTTCCATAATCGGAGCACCTGCTGTACCACCAGGCTCTCCATCATCACTATATTTTTGTTTATTTTCTAGTTTCCAAGCATAAGTTACATGTGTTGAATCCTTATATTTTATTCTTACATTTTCTAAAATACTTTTAATCTCATTTTCATTATCAACATATCTTAATATACATATAAATCTAGAATTTTTAATATTTATCTCTTTAATACAATTATTTTTAATAATATTCATAACATCACCACCTTAATTATAATATTTAATAACATATTTTACAACAATACTTTAAAAGTGTATAATATGATCATAAAAGGAGGACTCTCATGAAAGAAAAATTAAAACTAATACCTGAAAGACCAGGATGCTACTTAATGAAAAACAAAGATGGATTAATAATATATGTCGGAAAAGCCAAAAATCTAAAAAGAAGAGTAAACTCCTACTTTAACAAAGTTCATACAGGAAAGACTAGAGCACTTGTAAGCAACATTACTGACTTTGAATATATAGTAACTAGTAGTGAAACAGAATCACTTATCCTAGAAATAAACCTCATAAAAAGATATAATCCCAAATATAATATACTCTTAAAAGATGATAAAACCTATCCATATATAGTCTTAACAAATGATAAATACCCATCATTAAAAATAGTAAGATCAAAAAAAAGAAAAAGAATAAAAGGAAAAGTATTTGGACCCTTTCCAGGAGTAACCGCAGCCAAAAACACTGTAAATCTAATAAACAGAATATATCCCTTAAAAAAATGTGATAAATTAAAGAAAAAAGTATGTTTATACTATCACATTAACGAATGCTTAGGTTACTGCGAAAAAACTATTCCCAAAGAAACAATTGATGACATGATTAACGATATTACCAAAATACTAAATGGTGATTACAAATTTCTTACTAAAAAGCTAGAAGAAGAAATGCAAAAATACTCAAGTAACTTAGAATATGAAAAAGCACTTGATATGAAAAATCTAATTAATGACATAGAAAACACCATTAGTAAACAAATAATAGTATCAAATATAAAATATAACTTCGACGTTTTTGGCTTTTACGAAGTAGATAATTTTCTAGCTATCGAAACTCTATTCATTAGAGATGGAGTAGTAATAGGAAAAGTAAATAAAATAATAAATGATTATGTAGATTTAGACGATGCTTATAT
>CAVGVM010000023.1:0-5316 GCA_963632645.1 Lachnospiraceae bacterium
TATTTTCCCGTTAATGTTTTGAAAAATTTGAGACATTTTCCTAAATTATTGACATTTATTTCTTTTGTTTTTAACGAAAAAGTTGATTTTTGTGTAAATATAATAGATAAAAGTAATTTTAATATGTGTGTTTGTTTGTTATTTATGTTTTATGATGGGTTTTACTGGTAAATTTTGGTAATTATAATAAAAAAGAAATGTTATTTTATATACTTATCAAACATTTCTTTTACATATAAACTATATTCTATATTTTCTGTATTATGATCATTTGTTTCTAAGGAACACATTGGAGGAAAAAGTACACACCACCAATTATCTCCTTTTCCTTGTCCTAGGGTTATGAGTAATGATTCATAGTTTCCTTCTTGATATTTTACGCCTTTATAAGTTTTTTCTGGAAAGTGATGGTAACCGTAATCTATACTATATTTTTGATTTGTGTTTTCTTGTTTTTGGACTTCTTTTATTGTATCTTTATATTTATTTAAGTTTTGTTTTATTATTTTTCTAGAGTTGTCTATTGTTTTTGAGTTTTTTAAATCGTTTTCTAGTTCTAGTTCTATGTTAGTTTTTACTTGTTTTTTTAGATATTGATCTTTTATGTTATTGCTATTGGGAATTATTCTTATTCTTATTGATTTATCTGGTATTATGTAATAGTCTTCTTCGTAGTTATTTATTACTCCGATTAGTATTAATGTTGCTACAATTAAAAGAACAAGTTTTTTCATTTTCATCACCTATATAGGTAATGGTACTTGTTCTTTGTTTTTATTCATTATTTTTTTGCAAATGATACTACTGAGGTGTTATCTTTTCCTTGTTTTATTAGTTGATGGTATACTCCGTTTGTGTGTTTTAGGGTTTCTATTGTTTTTACTTTTTCTCTTAATGGAAGATTATTTACTGCATCTTCTAGATAACTATCATTATTTAATGCATAGTTTACGATATTATCTGTTATTTCTTGAGGTTTTGATTGTTTCATTATTTTTTCTAATGTTTGTTCTGAGATAAGATCTGCTGCTCCATCTGAGGTTGCTATTATTCTGTCATAACTTTTGTTTGGTATTATTGTGAAGTTTGGTTCTTTTATTGGTCCTTGTTTGTTGATACCACTTGTTATGACATTGCTATCTTCATGAAATCTCATTATTTCTTTGTTTGGAATTCTGTTATGTTCAAATAGTTCTTGTACATATGAGTCATCTTTTGTTTCTTGTTTTATTTGATTTCTTTTTGTTGTGTATACTCTAGAATCTCCTAGATTGGTTATTAATGTTTGAGTTTTTCCTATAATTACAGCACTTAATGTGGCACTTGATTCTTCTGGAATTGGTGCTTCTTTTAAGATATTTTTTAGGAGTGGTTTTAGATCTTTTTGGATTTTTGTTACATCTTCATAAATGTTTGGATCTAGATTTTCAAACCATATTGTAAGGTTTTTAGCAATTGTGTTACTTGCTATTTCTCCTAGGGCTGCCCCTCCTACTCCATCTGATACAGCCATTAATTTAAAATCTTTATTTTTTGGGTGTTCTAGAATTATTACTGAATCTTCTTGTCCATTTCTTTTTTTACCGACATCTTGAGTTGCTGTCATTTGTCCTAGAGTATATTTTGAATGTTTTAGTTTTATTTGCTTTCCTGATAGAACTTCTTCTCTGCATAGATTTATATTTTCTTGATGAAGTTTGGTGTTTTTTATTTTTATGTCTGGTTGTTTGTTAATTTTTTGTTCTAATTTTTGTGTTATTTGATTGTTGTATTCTTCTATTGTTATGCATTTGTTGTTTTCACTATAGTATTCTCTTTCAAACTGTTTTCCATAGCCTGCTATTATTTTAGGAAGTAGTTCTTCGAATGATTGATATTTGGTTTCTATGAATGATTTTCCATTTATTATTACTCCTAGTACTTTTTTATAGTTTTTGTCAGTTATTGTGGTTATTTTAAATGGTATTTCTTTTACTATTGTTTTTGTATCTTTTGAGAAGTATTGATCTTCAAAAGGTCTTCCGTATTTTTGTATTAAATGTAGTAATAATTGTTTGAATGGTAGATCTTCTGTTTCCATATAGGTTTTATCATTTATTACTACTCCCATTATACTATTGGTGCTACTATTTAATATTTTTACTACTTTCATATTTTCCATAATATCATCTTCCTTTATTATAGAAAAATTTTACTATATCTTGGAGTGTTTGTCAATTTTGGGTTTTTGTTTTATTTTGGTGAAATTACATAAATATATCTATCGTGATTATTGTAATCTTGTTTTATGATTATTTTATCTTTTGGTAATTCTTGTTTTATGATTTGTTTTAGTTTATTACCTTGGTTTTCTCCTATTTCGAAGGCTATTATATGATTTTGTTTTATGATTTGTTTTATGTTTTTTATGATTTGTTTGTAGTAATCTAGTCCGTCTGTTCCTCCGAATAAGGCTAGTTTTGGTTCGTTTTCTTTGACTATTTTTTGTATATTTTTAGAGTTTTCTTCGATGTATGGGGGGTTACTTATTATGCAATCAAATTTTTGATTTATTCCTTGATATAGGTTTGTGTTTATGAAGTTTATTTCTTTGTTGTGATTTTTAGCATTTTTTTTGGCTACTTTTAGGGCTTTTTTTGATATATCTGTTGCTGTGATGTTATAGTTTTTGTTTAATTCTTTTAGGGTTATTGCTATTACTCCTGAGCCTGTTCCTATGTCTAGTATGTTTATTTCTTTGTTTTTTAGGTGTTTTTTTATGAGGTTATGGGTTTCTTCGACTAGATATTCTGTTTCTGGTCTGGGGATTAGGGTATTTTTGTTTACATAATATTCTTTGTTATAGAAATAGGCTTTATGTGTTATGTACTGAATTGGTAGGCCTTTGTTTAGTTTGTTTAGGATTTTTTTGTATTTTTGATATTCTTTTGGTGTTAGTTTTTTTTCTTTATTTAGAAGAAGTTCTGGTTTTGATAAGTTTAAAACTTGCTCTAGGGCAAGTTTTTTGTTTTCTTTATTTTCGTTTGTTAATAGATCTTTAATCTTCATTTTCTTGTAACTTTCTTTTTTGATCTTCGCTTATTAGGGCTTCGATTATTTCTTCTAGATCTCCTTCGATTATTCTATCTAGTTTGTTAAGGGTTAAACCTATTCTGTGATCTGTTACTCTATTTTGAGGATAGTTATAGGTTCTTATTTTTTCTGATCTATCTCCGGTTCCTATTTTGCTTCTTCTTTGGTTTCCAGATTCTTCTTCTTGTTTTCTTTTTTGTTCTTCGTAGATTTTTGATTTTAGAATTTGTAGGGCTTTTTCTTTGTTTTGTAATTGACTTCTTTCGTTTTGGCAAGTTACTACTATTCCTGTTGGTAAATGGGTCATTCTTACTGCGGAATCTGTTGTATTTACTGATTGTCCTCCGGCTCCTCCTGATCTGTAAACATCTACTTTTATGTCTTCTGGTTTTACTTCTATTTCTACGTTTTCTTCTTCTGGCATTACTATTACTGTTGCGGTTGATGTATGTATTCTTCCTCCAGATTCTGTTTGTGGTATTCTTTGAACTCTGTGTGCTCCACTTTCATATTTTAATTTTGAGTAAACACTGTCTCCTTTTATTAAGCATTCTATTTGGGAATAACCTCCACTTGCTGATTCTTCAGCATTTATTATTTCTACTTTCCAATTTTGTTTTTCTGCATATCTTTGGTACATTCTAAATAGATCTCCGGCAAATATATTGGCTTCGTCTCCTCCGGCTGCTCCTCTTAGTTCCATTATAATGTTTTTATCATCGTTTTCATCTTTTGGTAATAGTAATACTTCTAGTTTTTGATTTATTTGTTCTTTTTCTGTTTCTAATGTTTGTAATTCTTCTTTTGCTATGTCTTTTAATTCTGGATCTTTTAGAAGTTCTGTATCTTCGTTTATTTGATTATTTATATCTTTTAATCTTCTGTAAAATGTTACTGTTTCTTCTAAACTTCTTTGTTTTTTGGAAAGTTCTGTTAGTAATTTTACATTATTTAATGTTTCTGGTTTTGTTAGTTCTTGGTTTATTTCATTATATTTTTCTTCTATACTTTCTAGTCTATCTATCATATTATCACCCTAGTTTTCTTCTAATTCTGCTTCATTTACTATGACTAAATTTTTATATTCTTCGGTTACGTCAGATATATCATCATCTGTTTCATCTCTATAGTTTTCTTCTGCTTCTATTTCTTGTTCTTCGTCTTCGTAATCTTCTAATTCTTCTTCATAGTCTTCTAAATCTTCTTCTAGAGTTAGGTTTTCTGTTTTATGATTTTGTCTTAAATCCCATTTTCCATCTTCTAGTAAGATAAATCTTTTATCGTTAGTAAGTGCTGTGTAGAATTCTCCTATTTTGTTTTCTAAAACGCTTTTTGGTAATTCTAACATTTCTACTATTTTACTAAATATATCTAAGGTTGATTGGTTTGGTTTTTCTTTTAATAAGATATTTGCAATGTCGTTGTATGACATTAATTCTAATTCTTCTTTTGTTAATTTTTTTGCCATATTTACACCCTTTCTTAACTCATTATATGTTATTTTTATTTTTTGTTTCTTTTATTGCTTCTTGGAGATAGGTCTCCTATCGATATTTAATGATAACTTGTTTGTTATGATTAGTCAACTTATTATTGTTATTTTTTTGTTATTTGTAGGTTATTTCTAAAGCAAATTCTTCTTCATTGGTATAATTTATTTTTATTTTTTGGGTTTCTTTGGTTATTTTGTTTACTTTTATAGGAGAATTTACTTTTTTATTATGTTCTTTTAAGTAGTATTCTATGTTTTTATTTTTAAAGTCTGTGTTTATTATTATGTCGTTATTTTCTCTTTTTAGAATGAGGTTTTCTGTATCTATTTTTATTTTTGTTTGGTTATCGTTGTTATCTATGCATGTTATTATGTTATTTTGTTTTATTCCTTTGGTATTTATTTTATAATTGTTTACTTTTATGTTTATATCTATTTTTCCCATATTATCACCATTTCTCGGTAATTATAGCATAGTTTTTTAATATTTCACATATTTTTTGGTATTTTTTTCATACTAAATTTAGAAAAGGAGTCTTTTTTATGAAAGTTAAGGTATGGAAGATAACTGTTAAGTGTGTTATTTTGTTTGTGCTTGTTTTTGTTTGTTTTAATTTGATTGGTTTTTTATATGCTTTTATAACTCCTAAACTTGATATTAGGAGTGCTAATGCTTTTTCTGTTTATGATAATAAGTCTAAGCTTGTTTTTCAGGGTAATGGTAATGATTCTTGGGTTTCTTTAAAGGATAT
>CAVGVM010000024.1:0-2077 GCA_963632645.1 Lachnospiraceae bacterium
TTTTCTTCAAAAACCCCCTCAAAATAGTGTACCAAATATTGACATAACTCCCTTTTAACAATTTTTATATACAAAGTCAATATCTGTGATAAAATATATTATATGAGGAGTGATTATTGTGAATGGAAATAAAATAATTGTTCATGCTTTAATAAAGATAAAAGATGGATATTTGGTTACAAAAAGATCGAAAAATGAAACAACATTTCCAGAATATTGGGATATACCTGGTGGATTGGCTGAATTTGGTGAACTACCTAGAAAAGCATTAATTAGAGAAACTAAGGAGGAAGTAGGACTAGATATTGTTCCAACTAGAGTAATACATGAGGATAGTAATTTGGATAAATCTAAGAATCTTATTTTTATTAGATTGGTGTATTTATGCGAATTAAAATCAAAAATCGACAATATAGTTTTACAAGAGGAGGAACATTCAGAATATAAGTTCATTAAATCTTTAGAAGAGTTAAAGAATGAAAAAATTTCCCCATTTCTAGTGGAAATGTCGGACGATTTATGAAAATTATAGTATATTGCTTATCATAATCATTTAAATTCTGTTTAAACTCAGTTTCTTTTATTATATTAAATTTATCAAAATTGTTTTAAATATTGGTGATTTTATAAAAAATAACACAACTGTTATTTTTTAATAGGTTGTGAATTTAATATTATCTTTTTTACTATTTTATTTATCGCTATAAGTTAAAAGAAAAAGTAAAGATATTAAAAAATAGTGATAAACACATAACTGAAATCTAAAAGAATTAAAAAGTTTTCAATTATACGCAAATTAAGCGCATCTTTTGTCAAAAAATGAAAAAAATCTTGACAAAGGGTAATATTACCATTACTATAGGTCTCAAATTTATATTCAAGGGGTGGCATAGTGTTGCATATTTTTCTATTGTTTTATGAATTTGATCGTTTTATATCGTTAATTTACAAATCGAATGGGGAATTTTGTCCTCAAAAAGTTGAAATAATTAAAAGAGTGAAAAATAGTTTAGAAAATAGGCTGTTTCTCACTCTTTTTTTGCTTTATAGAAATTATAAGATTCATTTCCTCCTCAAGAAAAATTTTATAAGTAATTATAGTATTAAAATAGATTGGGGGAAATGAAAATGAACTTGAAAGTAGCCAATGATAGGCTCATTGTATTAGAGAGTCAAATAAATAATATATTGAATAAAAAAGAATGTGAAGAATCAAAAGTTTTACCATCTGCTACTGTATATAAAAAAGATGTTGTTTTTACAAGTAGAGTAGAAAAGAATAAGTTTTTATATTATATTTTTAACAATCAAAAATATGATGAAGAATTATCAATACTTTATAAAGAAAAAGAAATACTTTTAAAATATGTTAGCATGGAATTAAAAAGATTAAATAAATATAAAGAAAAGGAAAAATAAATAAAGAAGTATATCATCTAGAAATTGATAATGGTAACAATACTAAATCTACTATTGAAATTCATTTGAAAGATCCGTTAGAAAAAGATAATTTTCTACAAAAAGAGATAATTAAAACAGGTGGTGCTAATGAATAAGTCCAAAAACTTTGACATAGGTTTTATTGGAGGTAAATCTAAATGCTAGAAAAAGATATAGAAGTTAGATTTAGTACCAAACAATTACCTTTTGAATATAAGTTGTTGGAATATAGGCTAATTGTTAATAAAGAATTATACGATGAAAAAGTTATTGATTTGAGAACATATAATGAAATGGAAAATTCTATTATGGGAAGACTTAAAAAAGTAAGACAAGAATACTTATTGAACGAAAAAAATGATTTGACAAACGCTGATTATGGAGCTACCATTCAAGTATCCTAGTTACCTTTAATTTTAGGAACACATGAAAGGAAGTGCTATTTATGGAAATAAAAAAAGCAAGAGAAGAATTAAGAAAAGGTAAAACAATTTATGATATGAACTTAAAAGTTGCATACTATGGTCGTGTTTCAACTGATAAAGATGATCAGTTAAATTCGTTAGAAAATCAACAACGCTATTTTGAAGATATGATAAAAGAAAATTCTAATTGGATTTTTACTCGTGGATATATC
>CAVGVM010000025.1:0-2724 GCA_963632645.1 Lachnospiraceae bacterium
GAATATAGTGAGTTGGTGTTACTAGGTTGATATTGTTTGCTCCTTGTTTTTGAAGGCTTAGACATATATCACTAAATTTATCGATAGTTATTTCTTTTCCTATAAAGTTTGCACTAATTTCATAGTTTTGGCAAAAGATACATTTTAGATTACAGTAGGTGAAGAAAATTGCACCACTTCCTTTAGTACCAGAGATACAAGGTTCTTCGAAGAAATGGAGGGCTGCTCTTGCTATTTTTAGTTTATTATTTGCATGACAAAAACCATATTCTGTTTCTCTGTTTATGTTGCAGTTTTGTGGACATAGATTACATTTTTTAAAATAGTTCATAAAAATCACCAAGGTTATTATATAACAAAAAGTGAAAATAAAGAATACTATTGGGTTAAAAATGAATATTAAGTATTTGTATTATAGGATGAAAAATTAATGATATATTAGGTTTTTTATGGTATAATATATGTATTGGAAAGTTTAAGAGAGTGGGTGATTTAAATGTATAATAATATTGATAAAGATACTCAAAGGGAAATACAAGATAAAATTAAAAAGGTTGATGGTGCTATGGCACAGGAAGGTATGCCATTAACTAAGGAAATAAAGCAAAAACTTTATAGTTGTATAACAGGACAATCTACAACTGAAATAGAAAGAAATAAGGTATTAGAGAAGTATAGGAGAATTTATGGATAATAAATATAAATATAGTTATGAGAGAACGGCTGATTATTGTTATAAAGATACTGATGTTTTAATTAATAAACTTAATATTACTAATGATGAAGATTTATTTAATGCAGAAAGGGAACTTGTTTCTTTAAGAATTTATGAATTAAATGAAAAACCATTAAGAAGTAATTTTGATTTTCAGTATTTAAAAAGCATTCATAAGTATTTATTTCAGGATGTTTATAGATGGGCTGGTGATATTAGAAATTGTAATATTGCTAAACAGGATTTATTTTGTTTGACTGAGCATATTGAGTCATTTGCTACTGATATATTTAAAAAATTAAAGAAAGAAAAATATTTTGTGGATTATGATAATGAAATAAAATTAGAAAAATTAACAGAATTATTTGCAGATATTAATGCTTTACATCCTTTTCGTGAAGGAAATGGAAGAAGTCAAAGAATATTTATAGAAACACTTGCTAGAATAAATGGAATAAATTTAGATCTTACAAATGCATCTAAAATGGATATGATAGTTGCTAGTCATGAAAGTATTGGTGGTAACTATAAAAAGTTAAAGGATATGTTTAAAAAGAATAGTTATATATTAAGTGAAGAAAAGAGATTGAAATATATAAATATTTATTGTTCTGATGAATTAAAGAAAATTATAGCAAATTAGATGATATTTAGAGATTGTTTGAGAATATTAGGTGTAATGTTATGCTTAATTTTTTTTATTTTGTGTTTAAGAATTTTGTAATATTATGTTAAAGATAAATATTTGTTTATTACATATAATTTGTTAGGTGATTATATGTTTACTAGTATTAATAATCAGAGGATTAGATATCTTTTTATCATAGTTATTCTTTTGTTTTTTATAATATTTTTTAAGATAGTTTATGTTCAGGTTTTTTCTTATGATAAGTTAAGTTCTTTGTCGGATGATTTATGGAGTAGGGAACTTCCTATAAGTGCTGCTCGTGGTAAGATTCTTGATAGGAATGGTAAGGTCCTTGCTGATAATATTACTATTACTAGTTTGGTTATTATTCCTAATCAGGTTGAGGAACCTGAGAGAGTTGCTAAGGTTATTAGTTCTATACTTGGGGTAAGTTATGATGATATGTATAAGCATGTTACGAAGAAAACTTCGATTGAAAGAGTGCATCCTGAGGGAAGAAATTTGTCTTTTGAGGTTGCTGATAAGATAAATAGTTATGGTTTTGCGGGAGTTTATTTGGTAAAGGAATCTAAGAGGTATTATCCTAATAATAATATGTTATCTCATGTTCTTGGGTATACTGGTATTGATAATCAGGGTCTTTCTGGAATTGAACTTTTATATGATAAGTATTTAACTGGGGAAGATGGTGCGATTAAGTATTATAGTGATGCTAAGGGAAATAGGCTTGATATGGCTGAGGTTTATAATGAACCTGAAGCGGGGCTTGATGTTATGCTTACGATTGATAATGATATTCAGACTTCTGTTGAGAGGGAACTTGATAATATAGTTGGAATGTTTTCTCCTGATCATGCTCTTGCGGTTGCTATGGATCCTAATACTGGTGAGGTTCTTGCGATGAGTTCTAGACCGGATTTTGATCCTAATAATTATAAGAAATACAGTACTGAAACGTTAAATAGGAATCTTCCTATTTGGATGACTTATGAACCTGGTTCTACTTTTAAGATAATTACTACTGCGGCAGCGGTTGAGGAAAAGGTAGTTAATTTAGAAAAAGATACTTTTTATGATGGCGGTTCTGTAATGGTAAGTGGTTCTAAACTTAGGTGTTGGAAGGCTGGTGGCCATGGGCATCAAACGATGTTACAGGTTTTTGAGAATTCTTGTAATCTTGGAGTAAATACAGGAACACTTTTGAATTTGAAGAAACCCTTGCAAATAGTATAAAATATAGTGCCAAGATTGATGTTTGTTCTACATATAATTTGATTTATGATGGTGTTGAATACTCTAGTAATGAAAGGATTGAATTTGATAATAATATGAAACAATCATTTAATATAATTAAAATAAA
>CAVGVM010000026.1:0-4711 GCA_963632645.1 Lachnospiraceae bacterium
ACTTTTCTTCAAAAACCCCCTCAAAATAGTGTACCAAATATTGACATAACTCCCTATCTTGATTTTGTTCTTTTTTCATACTTTTACGTCCTCCTTAGTATTATTTATATATTTATTTTATAACAAAAAAACCACTTTTTCAAGTAGCATTTTTTATATATCTAAATCTTCTAGAAAGTTTTTACCTTTATGGGGTTCATATCTTAGTAAATCGTTATAATCTTGTTGTCTTAGTACTTCGTAAAGTGCTATTGCTACGCAGTTTGATAGGTTTAGGCTTCTTACATCACTTAGTGTTGGTATTCTTATGCATTTATCTAAGTTATTTTTTAATATTTTTTTATCTATTCCTGTTGATTCTTTTCCAAAAATTAAATATATGTTTGCTTCTTTATTTGTATAGTTAAAATCACTGTGTGGTTTTTTTCCATATCTTGTAAAGTAGTAGTATGATCCTGGGTTTTCTTTTGTGAATTCTTCATAGTTTTCGTATACTTTGTAGTTTAGTTTATCTATGTAATTTGCTCCACTTCTTTTGATGTTTTTTTCATCTAATGAGAATCCTAATGGTTTTATTAAATGGAGTTTTGTTCCTGTTGCAACACATGTTCTCATTATGTTTCCTGTGTTTTGTGGTATTTCTGGTTCAAATAATACTATGTTTACCATAATTCATAACTTTCTAGGAACTCATCTACTTGTTCTATATTTATTTTGTTTTTATTGCTTGAGCTTAATACGTCTACTATTTTTCCTTGGTTAAATATTAAAAGTGTTGGGTATTGGTAAACTTTTTTTACTAGGTTATCGCTTTTATATTCTTGATATACTTTGTTTAGTAGGTTGTTTTCATCGTTTGAATAGCCAAGGTTTAGATATATTATTTCTTCGCTTAGATTATTGTCTTTTATATATTCAGAGAATTTTTTTTTCAAAGTTTCTACATATATCTTTGCTTGTTGTACACATATACATTACTAAGACATCTCTTTCTTGTAGGACATTTGGTAAGTTATCATATTCTACTTCTCTTAGGGTTGATGTAATTATAGGTTTTGTTATTGTGTTGTTGCTGTACTGTCTATACCATGAGAATATGTATAGTGATATTAGTAATGTTGATATTATAATTACTCCGAGCATAATATAGTTTTTGAAAGGTATTTCTCTTTTTTCATTTTTGGTTTTTGTCATATTTACCACCTCATTATAAGTATATTCTATCATATAAATTTTATAAAGGTAAAGGATTATTTTAAAAACTTAAGAGAATAACTTATTTTGCTATTCTCTTATTATTTATTTCTTCTTGTAATTGTTTGATAAAATCTTTTGTTTCTAGGGTTATTGTTTCTTTGCTGCCATGTTTTCTATAACTTATGTTGTTGTTATCTACTTCGTTTTGTCCTAGTATTAGGTTATATGGATATTTTTTTAGTTGGGCTTCACGCATTTTGTAACTTAGTTTTTCATCTCTGTCGTCTAGATTAGTTCTGAAGTTTAGGTTTTCTAGTTCTTCTTGTAATTCTTTTGAGTATTCTAGATGGTATTCGTTGTTTACTGGGATTATGTTTATTCCTATTGGTGCTAGCCAAAGTGGTAATACTCCTTTTGTTTCTTCTAGAATGTAAGCCATAAATCTATCTAATGAACCTAGTATAGCACGATGAAGTACTACTGGTGTTTTTTTGGTTCCGTCTTTGTCTACGTATTTTAAGTCGAATTTTTCTGGTAAGCAGAAGTCTAATTGACAAGTTGAAAGGGTTATTTCATTTCCTACGGCTGGTTTTACGTTGACATCTAGTTTTGGTCCATAGAAAGCGGCTTCTCCGATTTCTTCGGTGTATTCTATTCCTAGATCGTTTAGTACTTCTCTTAGTTCGTTTTCTGCTTTGTCCCACATTTTGTCATCTGGATGGTATTTTTCTTTGTCCTCTTTGTCTCTTAGTGATAAGACACATCTGTAATCTGTTATATTGAAGTCTTTGTAAACGTCGAATATTAGGTCTACGACATTTTTGAATTCTGATTTTATTTGTTCTGGGGTAACGAATAGATGGGCATCATTTTGACAGAAATGTCTTCCTCTTTCGATACCTTTTACTGCTCCACTGGCTTCGTATCTAAAGTCATGGGCTATTTCTCCGATTCTTATTGGTAATTCTTTATATGAGTGTAATGTGTTAGCATAAATCATCATGTGATGTGGGCAATTCATTGGTCTTAGAACAAAACTTTCTCCGTCAAGTTCCATGGCTGGAAACATATTTTCTTTGTAGTGATCCCAGTGTCCACTTGTTTTGTATAGTTCTACGTTTCCTACGCATGGGGTAAGAACGTGTTTATAGCCTAGTTTTCTTTCTTTTCCTTTGATATAGTTTTCTAGGTTTTCCCAGATTATGTAACCATTTGGTAGGAACATTGGTAGTCCTCTTCCGATTAGGTCATCACTCATAAATATTTCTTGTTCTTTTCCTATTTTTCTATGATCTCTTTCTTTGGCTTCTTCTAGGAGTTTTAGGTGATTTTCTAGGTCTTCTGGGTTTTCGAAACATACTCCATATATTCTTTGAAGCATTTTATTTTTTGAGTCTCCTTTGTAATAGGCTCCAGATACTTTTAGTAATTTGAAGTTTTTTAATAGTTTTACGGTTTCTACGTGAGGTCCTCGACATAGGTCTGTGAAGTCTCCTTGAGTATAGCATGATATTACTGTGTTTTCGTCCATGTTGTTTATTAAGTCTATTTTATAGGGATCATCTTTGAATTTTGTTAAGGCTTCTTCTCTTGTTAGTTCTTCTCTATAGATTCTTTTTCCGTCTTTTGAGATTTTTTTCATTTCTTTTTCTATTTTTGGTAAATCTTCTTCTTTTATTACTGTATTTCCTAAATCTATGTCATAATAGAATCCTGAATCTATTACTGGTCCAACCCAGAATTTTGCCTGTGGGTATAGGTGTTTTACTGCTTGTGCTAGTAAATGAGCACAACTGTGATTTAATGTATTTAATTTTTCATTTTCTTTGATATTTATCATATTATAATTCCTCTTCTCTTTCGTGTTTTTGTAATTTTCTTATTTTACTTTTTTTGGTTCCATGTTCATGTTTGCTTCTAAAGTATAATTCTTTTTGAACTAGTCTGGCCATTTTGTAGTCATGATCGTTTAGTAGTTCTTTTTTGGCTTTTCTTAGTTCGTATATATTCATTTCTTCTAGAATTTCGTCGTCTGTTTTATCTATGTCGTCTGCGACGGTAAATATTATTGAAACTTTACTATTTTTTTGTTTGGTTATGCAGTCTTCGAATTTTTTTACGAAGGGACTTTCCGTCTTTTCTGTGATTAGTTCTTCTTCTATTTTGGTTTTTTCTTCGTTTTCTTTTATTATTTCTTTTGCTTCTTTTGTTTGTTTTTTGTTAGTGAATGGGTTTTGGTATGCTAGTATAGTGTGCATATCATCTTTTACTAGGAGTACTTCTCCTTTTAGGATGTTTTCTCTTGTGATGGTTGAGTTTGGTAATACTTTTATGAAGGGAAACATTTTTCTTATGTTGTCATGGGTTAGGTTTTTGAATGTTCCTTTGGTAAAGTTATAATACATATGAAGGTAATCGTCTATTGATATGTGTAATGAGGTATATTCTTTGAAGTTTTTTATTTTTGACATAGTTATTCTCCTTTCTTTTTGGTTTTTACAAAAAAAACGTTCCTTTAAAAGGAGCGTTTGAACGCGGTACCATCCTACCTTATAACTTATATTTGTAACGGAATAACCCGGTAATCTATTTCTAGTACAGCTTGAAGGTAGTAATAAATATTAATTATGTTAGTTTTCACCTTTCACTAACTCTCTTTGATAATTTATATATTTATCGTGTCCTTGTCTTTGCTTTTGTAAATTTAGTTTAGTATGTTTTTATGGGGTTGTCAATGGTTTTTTATATTATTTTTGGTTTTGGATTTGTTTTGTTTTTATTTTTAGTGTTTTTGTTGTTTTTTGTTTTTTTTATTTATCTTCTTTTAGACTTATATTTATTTCTTGTTTGTTTGTTATTTCTAGTTTTCTATATTTTACGTTACAGGAATCGAATAGTCTGCGTGATGCTATGGTGCTTTCTGTTGTGTGATATTTATCGCTTAGATACACTACTTCTTTTATTCCTGATTGGATTATTTCTTTTGCACATTCATTACATGGAAATAGATCAACGTAGATGGTTGCTCCTTCTAGATCTTTTCTAGAGCCTCGGTAGTTTAAAATGGCGTTTCTTTCGGCGTGTACGACATACATATATTTTGTTTCTAGGTTTGCTCCTTCTCTGGCCCAAGGGAAGTTATCATCGTGGTAACCGTTGGGCGCTCCGTTATATCCTATTGATAGTATTCTGTTGTTATCGCTTACTATGCATGCTCCAACCTGAGTTGATGGGTCTTTGCTTCGCATTGCAGATAGTTTGGCTATAGCCATAAAGTATTCGTCCCAGTTTAAATAATTTTCTCTTTTTTTAGTCATAATAGTTGGCCTCCTAGTTTTATATTAACATATTTTTTTGATTAGTTTCCTCTTTTTTTGTTTTCTAATTTTAAGTAATGATTTAGAAGTTCTTCTTTGGTTATGTTTATTTTTTTTGCTATGTCTATGGCTTTGCTTAGTAGTTGTTCTATTTCGTTTATTTTTTCATTTCTTACTTTTTTGATACTATTTTTGTT
>CAVGVM010000027.1:0-2042 GCA_963632645.1 Lachnospiraceae bacterium
GAATTTAACTTTAGTGATTATTATAATTATTGCTGTTTTGTTACTTGTTGTGTTTTATCTGTTATTAAAAAATGTTTATTTATAGGAGGAATTTATGAAGTTTAATGTACCAACAAAACTTACTTTTTTAAGATTAATACTTGCTGTTTTGATTATTGTTTTATTATTATTTCCATTTTATAGGGTTGGTTTTGAGTTTAAGACATTTTTATATCATAGTATTTTAATTGATGTTAGATATATTTTGTGTGGATTTATTTTTATAATTGCATCGTTTACTGATTATTTGGATGGTTATTTGGCTAGAAAAAATAAGCAGGTTACTGATTTTGGAAAGTTTTCTGATGCGATTGCTGATAAGGTTTTAGTAAATTCAGTGCTTATTATATTTGCATCTCAAGGTTTTATTCCTGCGGTTATTCCAGTTGTTGTAATTGTTAGGGATATAATTGTGGATGCGATTAGAATGAATGCTGCTGGTAAGGGAAATGTTCAAGCTGCTAAGATGAGTGGTAAAATAAAGGCTGCTTGTTTGATGATTGGTATTATTCTAACGTTTTTCTATAATTTACCGTTTGAACTTTTTGGACTTCAAATATCTAAGTTCTTCTTATATTTTGGTACTTTGATGTCTTTGGTTTCTATGGTAGAGTATTATAATTTGAATAAAAAACTGTTATATTCTGAGTTTAACAATAAAAAGTAAAATTTATGTTTTAGTGTAAGAATTCTCTTAAAATGTTAATTTGTTTTAAGGGAATTTTTTATTTTGAGATTGAAATTAGCATGAAATCTAAAACAAACAAATGTTTGATAAAAGTGTTGACAAGTCTTTTATATTGGTGTATGATGAATACAGATAGGGAGGATTAAACATGGCAAAAAAAGAAACTAAACAAGATAAAACATTAGATCAAGTTTTAGCAGATATCGAGAAACAATTTGGTAAGGGTTCGATTATGAAACTTGGTGAAAATAATAATATGGAGGTTGAAGCGACTTCTAGTGGTTCACTTGCTCTTGATTTGGCTTTAGGAGTTAATGGCTTTCCTAAGGGGAGAATTATAGAAATATTTGGTCCAGAATCTAGTGGTAAAACTACAGTTGCTCTTCATGCTATTGCTGAGGTACAAAAGAAAGGTGGTAGAGCGGCGTTTATAGATGCTGAACATGCTCTTGATCCGGTTTATGCAAAAAGATTGGGTGTTAATATTGATGAGTTATTGATATCTCAACCAGATACTGGAGAACAGGCTTTAGAGATATGTGAGGCTTTGGTAAGAAGTGAGGCTGTTGATATTGTGGTAATTGATTCGGTTGCAGCTTTAGTTCCAAAGGCAGAAATTGAAGGTGAGATGGGTGATTCTCATGTAGGACTTCAAGCAAGACTTATGTCTCAGGCTTTGAGAAAACTTTCGGGTACTGTTAATAAGACTAAAACTACTTGTATTTTTATAAATCAACTGCGTGAAAAGGTTGGGGTTATGTTTGGTAATCCTGAGACTACTCCTGGAGGTAGGGCTCTTAAGTTTTATTCTACTATTAGACTTGATGTCAGGAGAGGTGAACAGTTGAAGACTAGTGATAGTGTTATTGGTAATAAAACTGTTATAAAGGTTGTTAAGAATAAGGTTGCACCGCCTTTTAAGACTGCAGTTGTTGAAATTATGTATGGACTTGGTATTTCTAAGGAAAGTGAAATAATAGATTTAGCAGTGGAAGCTGGTATTGTTGATAAAAGTGGTGCTTGGTATTCATATAATGGTCAAAAGATTGGTCAAGGTAAAGAAAATGTTAAGGCTTTACTTAGAGAAAATAAGAAGTTATGTGATGAACTTGAAAAGAAAGTTAGAGATGAATATTGTAAAGTGAGCAAATAATTATTTTGTTCATTTTTTTGTTTTTGAAGTGTTTTTTAGTTTGATAGTTTTAAAAAGTAATAATGCTACTTGAAAAAGTGGTTTTTTTGTTATAAAATTAATGTATGAATAATACTAATGCATTAGTCAAGTAAAAGTAGACAACTATTTAACATAATTTAA
>CAVGVM010000028.1:0-4903 GCA_963632645.1 Lachnospiraceae bacterium
AAGTAATACTTTTATACTTAATCTAGACTTTTCATGTATTCTTCGTATTTAGTTACTATTTCTTCTGGGTCTCCATCGCCTTTTAAAACGCCTTCGTTTATCCAAATAACTCTGTTGCAAAGGTTTTTAAGGGTTCTGGAGCTGTGTGAAACAATTATTACTGTTCTGTTTTCGTCTGATATAAGTTCTTTCATTTTATTATAACTTTTTTGTTGAAAACGAACATCTCCGACTGATAATACTTCATCTATAAGCATAACATCTGTTTCAAGTATTGCAGTTATTGCAAATGCTAATTTTGAATACATACCAGATGAATATGAATTTACTGGTTTATAAATGAAATCTCCTAGTTCTGAGAATTCTATAATATCGTTTAAGCGTTCTTTTATTTGTTCTTCTGTATAACCTAGTAAAAGTCCTGATAGGAATATGTTTTCATAACCAGATAATCTTCTTTGGAACCCTACTCCTATTGAAAGAAGAGAAACTGTATTTCCGTGTAAATCTATTGTTCCAGAATCTGCAGAGAAAATACCTGCGATTGCTCTTAGAAGAGTTGATTTTCCTGAACCGTTTTTTCCGCATATACCAAGTATTTGACCTTTTGGTATTTCGAAAGAAACATTTTTTACAGCGTGAAATTCTTTGGCATTAAATAAATTTTTTATTCCTGATTTTACTAAAGAAAACTTCTTGATGTCTTTATAAAAAATATTTAGATCTTTTACTGTAACAGCAATTTCTTTTTTCTTTTCCATTATTTCATCACCTTTACGTATGTATTTTCGTATTTATATATAGTTTTGATTCCAATTAATGATAGAACTACTCCTAGTATGATCCATATAGAAAGTAATAATAAATTTGGAGTTGTTTGGTATAGTAAGCAATCTCTAAAGAATGCTATAACTGCAGCGATTGGGTTGTAGTCTAATAATATTTTGTTATATGGTGCTGGTACTCTTTCGGCGATTGGAAAGAATACTCCAGACATGTAAAATAACATTCTAAGGACAATTGGTACTAGATTTTTTAAATCTTCAACAAATACTCCGAAGTGCATAAATATTGAAGCAACCCCAAATGTAACTAAGTAAAGTCCTATATATATAGGGATAAAGAATAATACATTCCATGAAAGTGGAATTTGATAAATTGCCATACAAATTATAACTAAACTAAATGATATTAGAAATTTAACAGTATTTACAGACATTTTGGTAATTAAAAGTACAAATTTTGGAACATAAACTTTAATAACAGTATCTCTGTTTGCCCTTACTAAACTTACTGCAGAACTTACTGTTCCTTGAAAGAAATTCCAGGTTGTAATACCAATAAATACAAATACTGGGAAATACTCTATTTTGGATTTAAATACTATTATAGCTATAAAAGTATAAATCAACATAAAACAAATTGGATTTAAAAATAACCAAATCCAACTTAAATATGATCCTGTTACTTCTGTTTTTAATTGTGATTTTGTAGCGTATGCAATGTATTTCGAGTATTTTTTCAAATCGCTTATAAATCTATTAATCATTACTATCATCACCTTTTTGTAATTTACTGTTTTCGTATTCTTTTGGAGTATTAAAATCAATTGTATCTTTGTCAACTATTATAAATTTATCTACTATTTTTTTGACATCAAATTCTAAATTCATAAATGATTGGTAAACTTGCCAACCTTTACAATTTTTTATTTTTCCTTCTAGATATAATTCTCTAACGCAATCAACGTGTTTTTTAAACAATTTACCATCTTTTATTTTTATTGCTACTATTGATTTTTCATTTCCAAAAAATAAAATATCATCTGATCTTGCATTCAAAATAATATCTATAGATTCATCTGGATAATATGTGTCCCCATATAAGAAACAGATATTATCTTCGATTAGTTCCTCAGTGAACCTATCTATTTCTAAAACATTATTTTTAGGTTCATATCTAGTAGAGCCTTCTATATCATACCTTTTATCATGGGATGTAATAATAACATCTGGGTTATTTAGCCTTTCATTGAGTTGTCTTACAGTTCGTTTAATCAAAGGCTCTCCATTAACTGTAACAAAATGCTTGGGTATACCTTTATAATCATCCCAACGAGTTGCCTTTCCATCACACATTATTATGTATTTCATTCTATCACCTAATTATTAATATTTTCTATTATATAATCTACTATTAATTTTGTTGACTCTCCTAGTTTGCTTGGTAGATATTTTTTTCTAAAATCTTCATATGCTTTAATATCGTAAGAGTTTTCGTTTATTATTTTAAACAAATCTTTTATATCTTTTGAAGTACAAGTTGGCAAAACTTTAGTAGCATCTAAATTTATACCGTTTTCTTTCATATATTTGTCATAATCATAGACGTAAAAAAGAACTTTTTTATCAAGAATAGCAGCTTCTAAACATATTGATGAATAATCGGTTATGACATAATCAGCAATAGCTAAAAGTTCTATGTTTTTAAATCCTGGACAATCATATATAACATTATGATCGAATTCAAGTGGTTGATTTGGATGTCCTCTTACAATTAATATAAAGTCATCTTTATTATATTCTTTGAACATTTTATCTGGACCATCTATATCATACTTTCTAAAGGTTGGAACATAATATACTATTTTTTTGTTTTTAAATTCAGGATATTTTTTTAATACTTCTTCTTTAAATTTTTTTTCGTTTTCTAATAGATAATCTATTCTAGGAAGTCCATAATGTAATAATACATCTTTTTTTACGTTAAATCCTGCTTCATAGAATTTATCGAATGCTGGGCCACCTGCAAGTATTTTTGTATAGTTTTTATGCATACACATAAGTTCGGCCATTTTTTTACTTCTTCCAGAAGCAGTATCTAGTGTTTGGTATCCAGACTTTTTAATTTTACCAATAGAATGCCATATTTGCAAGACAACAAGACTTTTTTTATGATTTAAAATACAAACTGGGATACAATAAGAATCTATTATTGCTATTTTAGATGTTGCTAAATGGTACATTTGTCTAATGATTGTAAAGAAATATCCTACTTTTTTTAATAAATTTCCTTCTATTCTTTTACACATAAATACCATTTTTATATTACTGTCTCTTTTACTTATTTCATCTCTTATCATACTAAAGTCTGTATTTATATCATTGGTTTGTCTACTTATAAATACTATTTTTTTATTATTAGTCGGTAGTATTTTTAAAAAGAAGTAAATAAATTTTAAAATACCTTTAAATATATGAATAGCTATTGTTTTCATCATACCTCCAAAAAATATTACATGTCCATTATAGCACAATATTTGTACTTATCAAAATTTTATTTTTTTCTAAGTTTCTTTTTAATTATTTTTAATATGTTGTAGTTTCTTATGAAAATTCTTTTTTTAGAAGTGTTTAACATTTTGTTTTTAACTTTTAGATATGTGTTATGTAAATTTACTTTCTTTTCATTTGCATATATATTTGGTTTAAATGTTATTTCATTACTATTAATTTTTGTATAGAAAATGATTTTAGTAATTTTTTTATCAAGTTCTATAGTAATATTAAAATCTTTAACTGTATTCATGTCTTCGTTTATGAAAGATTTTCTATTTTTGTTATTGTTATTGTGTAAATTGCAAGAATAGGTTTTTCCTAGAACATCAATGTATATATGCTCAAAATTAAAGTATATTGGCATTTTAACTATTCCAGAAAAAGAAATGTTGTTTTTATTTAAGTTTATATTTGTAATATTTAGATTATTGTTTCCTGTTATAGTTCCAACTTCTTTATTTTTAAAATAAATGGTATTATTAGTCATTGTTAAATCTTTTTTATTTATTTTCTTATACTTTAATTTTAATAGATAAAGTTTAGTATCAATGACTACTTTATTTGTTTTTAATATAACCTCATCATCTATTTGTTCTAAAATTTTTATTAAGTTATTTTTGTAATCTGTTATTATGTTTTTTTCTATGTTATTTGGTATTACTTCTCCTACTCTATATTTTATAGCATTAATTAATGCATATTGTACATATGGTATTATTGTTTTATACTTTTTTTTTGAGTAGTCTATTAAAAAGTTATAATAATAGTTTACTGTATCTGTATATGCTTCTATTTTATACTTTTTATTTTGTGTGCTTGAAGATTGATCGAGTCTTTTTCTTATGTTATATATGCAATCACTTAGTACGGCATATTTTTCTTTTTCTAGTATAATCTCAGTTATGTATTTTGCATCTTCTGCATATTTTAATTTTTCATCAAAATTAAATTTCTTTGCTACATTTGTTTTTATAAATACTGAAGCTACACTCATTTGTATATAGTCTGGGTTTTCTTTTATATCAATAATTTTATTTCCATCATTATATTTATAATCTAAAGAGTGAATGCTTGTTTTGTTTTCAAAATATTTTTGTCTACAACTAATAACGTCTATATCATTGTTTTCTTTTGTAAATTCATAAACTTTTTCAAAAACATCTTTTTCCCAAATATCGTCTCCATCAAAATAGTTTGTGTACATACCGTGAGCAAGTTTTATTCCTTTGTTTCTAGCACTTGATACGCCTTTATTATCTTGCTTTTTATATATAATATTATTTGGATATTTTTGTTGGTAGTTTAGACATATTGTTTCGCTGTTATCTGTACTTCCATCATTTATTAGAATTAGTTCTATATTTTCTTCGAATCCTATGGTTTGATTTAGGACTGAATTTATGGATGTTTCTAGGAATTGTCCTACATTATATATTGGCATTATTACTGAAAATTTATATTTTTTATTCATAGACACCTCTTATTTATTAACTGGAAGTTCCCACTTCTCTATATTTTTGTATTTCTTTTTTAATTCAAAAATTTTGTTATTCAGTAGTCCCTGC
>CAVGVM010000029.1:0-4256 GCA_963632645.1 Lachnospiraceae bacterium
CAGATCCACTAGGCTGTATATTAAGGCCAATAATTCTAAATTTATCAGTATTACACTACTATAAGAATAAATAATACAAGGCTCAATACCCTTACACATACTATTAAGTTCATCAATAGTTTTACTTTGATTACCAAATTCATACCCACCATTAGTACCCGTAACACAAGGGCCTTCACCGTTTACACAGCTCCATTCATTACCACTCTTCTTAAAAGCAATAGAACCAATCTTACTATTCAAAAAATCATATTGTATCTTATTTCCAATAGTAGAAGAATACTCAGTAAAATCTTTTCCTATTTGCTTATTCTCAAGTTCAAGCTTAACATCAGTTACCAAATTAAACATACCAACTACAATAACAAGTAAAAGAGAAAAAGTTACAATAAGTTCAACAATAGTCATACCCTTATTATTCATTACCATTACCCCCATTCTCAGAAGTTTTATTACTATTACTATTAACTACATTAATAGTTCTATCACCAATACCTATAGCATAACCAGTATCACTCTTTTCAGCTTTACAACTAGTATCACCACTAGCAACAACCATACACCAATTATTATAATCATTAAAACTAGTAGAATTATTCTGAATAGTTTCAAGAAGACTCCAACTATCAAAAGCACCATTTCCAATAACATTTAAAGAAGCAGGCAAATCAAGACTAGTAATAATAGTATTTCCCTTAAACGCATTAACACCAATATTAGTTAAAGAACTAGGAAAATCAATTTTATTAAAACTATTGCCCTCAAAACTACTTTCTCCAACACTAGTAATCTTATCAGAAAAAGTAACATCAGAAATATCACAAGATTTAAAAGCAGACTTAGAAATAGAAGCAATACTAGAACTACCAAAATCTAATTTAGTAATCTTTCTATTTTCAAAAGCACTAGCTCCCAAAGTAGTAACAGAACTCAAATTAACATTAGGCAAAGTATTACTACTAACACTACTTAAAGCAAATGCCTTATCACCCATACTACTAATATTACCTAAAACCAAATTCTTAATATCTAAATTATAAAAAGCCTTATTACCAACACTAGTAACTTTACTAATAGAGATATTATTAATTTTTTGAATAGCATCACTTGCAAAAGCACTTTCATCAATACTAGTAACATTTGACATTACTATAGCACTATCACTAGAAAACTTAAAGTTATAAAACATATTTTTACTTATTTTAGTAACACTTCCAAGATTAATATAACTACTAACACTATTATCACCAGAATTCATAAATTCCCCTTCACTAACAACACTATTATTAATCTTAATTGAAGTAAGTTTACTATTATTAGCAAATGCTTCTTTTCCAACTTCTGTAACACTAGAAGGTATATCAATACTACTAATTTGAGTATTTTTAAAAGCACTATCTCCAATACTAGTAACACCAGTCAAATTAATACTATTACTCTCAAGTTTGGAACCTTCAAATGCACTAGCACCAATACTCTTTACCATACCATTTAAATTAATAGAAGTAACTCCAAGACCCTTAAAAGCATTATTGCCAATAGAAACAATCTTACCAGTTATACTCTTACCACTACTATCTTTCATAGTAAGTTTCTTATCTTTTCTTATAGTAACACTAGAACCACAATCACTACCAGACATACTATATTTTGTAATTTCAATGCCACCAGAAACACTTCTACCAACAAAACAACTACCAGGAGTATAATAATCAGTATCAATCGGAGTAGTAGCATAACCATCCTTAGTTTTTAAAATAATCCTATATAAATCAGTATCGCCCTTATAAATAGTATTCTTATATTCAGGCAAATACTTTATATACTTATAAAGTTTTCCAGAAGATTCAGTATACTTACTCTTAACATTAGTCATACTATAATTAGTAATAATTATTTCTTCAACACCATACTCCTCTAAAATACTATTACAATATTTCTTAGCAGAATTCTTATCATCACCATCAAATCCACTAATATACTGATCGCAAACTCTATTATTACCATTCTTATCATAAACCTTAAAAAATGAAGTACTACCAATACCATTATTAATAGAAGTTTTAGTAGAACTAGATAATTCATTATTATCAGTCAAATACATCTTCCTAACATAATAACCAGCATACTCCGCAGTTACATCATTATAACTAAGCCTATTCTCATACTCTGCAACAAGTGGTAAATAATTAGAAAAAAGAATAGAAAAAAGAAGTAATATTACCATAGAAACAGCCAATAACTCAGCCATAGCAAATCCCTTATTATTTTTTAATTTCCTTCTCATTATTACTCACCTTCTACTTGCTTATTTTACAAATTTATTATATAATACTTTTAGAATAAATTCTAGTGTAAAAATAAAATAACTATGAATTTTACAAAATTAGAATAAAGGGGAACGATTTTTATGATGCGAGAATTCGATTTTACTACTACTCCCATAGTAGACATAGTAAATGATATTATAATTGATTCAGTAGTAAGAAATGCTAGTGATATACATTTTGATCCAGCAGAAAAATACCTAAAAATTAGAATAAGAATAGATGGAGAACTTCGTGATTATGCCATAATTGACAACAAATACAAAAGAAATCTTACAACCAGAGTAAAACTACTCGCCGGAATGAACATCACAGAATCAAGACTTCCACAAGATGGTGCTATAAAAAGTGTTATCGAAGGAAAAGATTTAGACCTTCGTGTCTCTGCTCTACCAACAAGTTTCGGAGAAAAAATAGTTATCAGAATCCTAGACTATTCAATGAGTTTGCAAGGAATAGAATACCTAGGTTTCACCGGAGACAACTACAAAATAATTATGGAAATGCTAAACAGCCCTAACGGTATCATCCTAATAACCGGAGCAACCGGATCAGGTAAATCTACAACAGTATATTCAATGCTTCAAAAATTAAACAAAGAAGAATCAAACATCATAACAGTAGAAGATCCCGTAGAAATGAGTATCGAAGGACTTAACCAAGTACAAGTAAATTCCGAAATTGGACTAGACTTCGCTACAATACTTCGTTCAATCCTAAGACAAGACCCTAACATTATTCTAATCGGAGAAATTCGTGATAGCGAAACAGCAAAAATAGCAATACGTGCATCTATAACAGGACACCTAGTACTATCAACCCTACATACAAACAATTCCCTAACAACTATTGAAAGACTTATCGATATGGACGTAGAAAGATACCTCCTATCATCATCACTAAAAGGAATAATCTCACAAACCCTAGCAAAAAGACTATGTCCACGTTGTAGAATTCAAAGACCTGCTAACGAAACCGAAAAAATACTATTCAAAAAAGCCTTAGGAATAAATATAGAAACAATATACGAAGCTGGAAACTGCGAACACTGCCATAACGGTTACACCGGAAGAATTGCCCTTCAAGAAGTATTAATGATAAACGAAGAAATAAGAGACGCCATAAACAAAGGAATCGATCGTGAAGAACTAAAACATCTAATATACAAAAAAAATGTAAAAACCCTATTCCAAGATGGATTAATAAAAGTCCTAGAAGGAATAACAGACCTAAAAGAAGTATTTAGATTAATAGATTACGACGACTACGATGATATCTCCGAAGACTTTGTAGATAAAACCATAGGAATAGATACATCAGACGAAAACAACCCATTAATGAATAACAACATGATATATACAAATCCAGAAATAATAAACAACAACCAAAACGAAAACAATACCCAAACAATAACAGAAAACAATCAAAATAACAATGTAAACCAAGAAATATTAAATAACCAACAAGAAATACCAATAAATCAAAATATTAGTAGACAACAAGAAAACATAAATAATACTCCTCAAGAACCAATAAACAACATCTATCAAAATAACATACAACAAGAAACACCACAAAACCAAACCAATCAACCAAATCAAAACATAATAAATATTCCTAACGAAAACATAAACCAAAACATTGAACAACTAGAAAATACAAACCAAATAAATGAGCCACAAATAAATAACAACCAAGAAATACCACCACAACAAAACATATTTACAAACAATAATGACGGAAATCTATTCGATGATAATGTCTTTAATTCCTTAAGAATAGATAAAAATACCCAAAGCAACGAAAACTACACCGACGACCTACTAAAAAATATATATAATGACAATAACATACAAGGCAACTAAAAAAGTGCCTTGAGTCTGTAAATAAATTTGTGTAAATAGAAAATCTTTCCATGATAAAATAAAA
>CAVGVM010000030.1:0-2444 GCA_963632645.1 Lachnospiraceae bacterium
CAGTAAATTCATATCTAAAGTTATTATTTCCATTAAGAATAATATTTCTTTCTTCTACAACTTCATTATCTACTGTACCAATAACTTTAACATTAAGAGAACCTGGTCTTTTTCCATCTTGATTGTTATTATCTTTCCATACTTTTTTAACTACTAAATTATTTGTATCTATTTTATGAGTATTTGTTATGATAAATTCATTGTCTTTTTCTTTTATAGAAACATCATATCCATCAACTTTTATTTCTTGGACTGTATACTTAATAACTGTTCCTTTGTTTTTATATTTTGGTAAATTATTAAATGTATAAGTCCAGTTGTTAGCCTCATTTAAGGTTGTTTCTTTAACTTTTTCTCCATCTGCTTTTAGAATAACTTTAATAGATTTTGATCTTATTTTATCTCTATCATTATCATCATTCCATACTTTTGTTACTGTTTTTGAGATAACTTCTGGAGTATGTTTATTAGTTATATTATTACCATTTATTTCTTTTTCATAATTCTTAGAAACATTATTGTCTAATATTTCATCAACTCTATATGTTATTTTTTCTCCATTTGCACACTTAGGCAAGTTATCAAATGTATAAGTCCAGTTATCTTTATCTGTTACTGTTTCTCTATCTATTTCATTATTTAAATGATCATATAAAATTACTGTTATATAACTTGGTCTTAATCCATCTTGATCATCTTTATCATCCCATGTTTTCTTACCAGATACTTGTGTTTTTTCTGGGTTATATGTATTTGTTATATTGTAACCATCATAAGAAGTATCATAGTCTTGTACATCATCTTCTGTTATTGTATAAGTTATCTTTTTACCATCTTTATACATTGGTAAATTATCAAATGTATAAGTCCAGTTATCCTTTTCTGTTACTTCTTTAGAATCTATTTTTACTCCATCTGCAAGTAAGTTAATAGTTACTTTATCTGGTCTTCCATATTTGTTATTTTCATCATCCCAAGTTTTTATTCCTTTTACTTCTGTTTTTATTATATTGTGTGTATTTGTTATGTCATAACCATCTATTGTGGTTTCATAACCATTTACAGGATTTTCTGTAATTTTATATTTTATTTCATATTTAGGATCATTTTCATGACCTTTTTCATATTTATATAAATTCTTAAATGTATAAGTCCAATCATTTAAAGATCCTGCTGTTACAACCTTGGATTCTTTAAACTTTCCATTTTCATAAAGATTTACCACTACAGAAGTAGTTCTAAGTCCATCTTGATTATTATTATCATTCCAAGTTTTTGTACCAGTTATATTTATTTTTTGTCTTTCAAGTATATTAAGTGTAACTTTAGAAGTGTTACTAATTACAAAACTTGTTTCATGATTTTGACTTATATTTGATTTTATAACATAATCGAATGAAACTTCTCCAGTTATACCTTCTTCAGATATAAAACTAAATGTTCCATCTTCATTCATGTTAAGAGTACCCTCTAGAATTCCATCTTTATAAATACTATAAGATCCATCAGCGTTTTTCTTTGTATTTTCATCTGTTACTATAACAATTTCATCTGTTACTTTTGTATTTTTGTTACCAGCATGAATGTCTTCAAGTGTATTTTTATTTAAATCATTTTTTAGAATTGTTGTTCCATTTATTACACTTTCTGAATATCCAATATAAGATTCATTTTTACTGTAATGATCATCTTTTGTTATTGCAGGTATTTCTACCGCTGGTTTTTCAAATTCTAAAGTAATATTTGTATTATCATAATACGGATTACTTTCACTTACTGTTGTTTTCAATGTAGCACTTTCATTAGTATACATACTGCCATGATAATTATCATCTGCCACTACTTCATAAGATAAATTATAATTTTTATCTGCATCTATCATCCCTATATTCCATGTAAGAGTAGTTGTACCATCAGATTCTTCTTCAACAGTTATTCCTTTGGATTTTAAATTAGTTTTTGATTCATCTGTTAATTTAAATCCGGCTGGAATAATGTCAGTTAAAACACTATCATTGCCTATTCTACCTACAGTTTCTTCAATAATTTTTTTGAATGTTTCTTTTAATTCTTGAGCATTTAATGCAGTATAATTTCTGTAAAGATTTGTTCCAATTTGTTCTGGATTAATTTTAGCAAGTGTTGTAGCTGCTTCAGATTCATTTCCAAATGTTATAGTGTAAACATCAGAAGTAGCATTATCATTCTTTAATGTATCAAGTTCTGTTTTAGCAGCATCAGATGGAGTTAAATATTTAGTGCATTCCCTCCTATTTTTTTCTACACATTGAGTAGCATCAGAATACCCTGTTCCTTTTATTTCACCATTGTAATTGAAGAATGTTGGAATACCATCTGTAAGAATTATTACTATTTGTTTAGCATCTTCTCTTTTTCCATTTTTAAGTATTTGATTAGCTTTTTCTATAGCTGCTTGAAGATTA
>CAVGVM010000031.1:0-6420 GCA_963632645.1 Lachnospiraceae bacterium
TGAATTAATTATACCTGATTTCATACGAGAGAAGAAACCATGTTTTTTCTTCATTCTTCTATTATTTGGTTGAAAAGTTCCTTTTTTCACGATGTGCACCTCCAATCAATTGATCGGTATTATTGTATATGATAAATGGGTATCTTGTCAACAATTTTTGAGTTATTAACTGAATTAACGTTAATTAACATTTTTTATATTAACAATTGTTAACAATGTTAATTAATTTTTACTTGAAATTTGTTAAAATCTATTTTATAGTATGTAACTAAAGGAAAAGGGCTGTTGATAAGTATGTTAATAACTATGTTAATAGGTTGTTAATTACTTTTTCTTCTTTTCAAATTAGTAAAAATGTATTACAATTAATTTGAGTTGTGAATACTTTAAAAGGTGGGGAGATGGTATTAATGAATAACAAGTTATTGTGGCAAAAAGTTTTAGATAATATCAGTAATATTGTCGACCCTATGTCATATGAAACTTGGTTTAAAAGTTGTGATTTTATTGGTGTTGATAGGAATAATATTAGACTTGTTATTCCTATTATGTGGTATAAAACGCATATTGAAGAAAATTATAAAGATATAATTATTGATAGTTTTAATAAGTTTTTAACAGAACCTGTTGATAAGATTATGTATATTTTGAAAGAGAATGTTGCTGATGTTCTTGAAAGTGATAAGGAAAAGAGTAATGTTGTTAGTGAGAAGGTTGTTAACAATAGTAATTATATTAGGAATCATGTTTCTAATTTGAATAAGAATTATACTTTTGAGAGTTTTGTAGTTGGAGAATCTAATAAGTTTGCTCAGGCTGCTGCTCTTGCTGTTGCTGAGAATCCTGGAACTATGTATAATCCTTTGTTTATATATGGAAATAGTGGTCTTGGTAAGACTCATTTGATGCATTCTATTGGTAATTATATTGAGAGTAAGTATAATAAAAAGGTTTTATATGTTACTAGTGATGATTTTATGAATGATTTTACTGGTCTTGCTAGAAAAGGAAATAATGGTAGTAATTTGGATTATGCTGAGTTTTTTAAGAATAAATATCGTAATGTTGATGTTTTACTTATTGATGATATTCAGTTTTTAGGGGGAGCAGAAAAGACTCAACAGGAATTTTTTCACACTTTTAACAATTTATATAATGATAGTAAGCAAATTATTGTGTCTTCAGATAGGTCTCCTGAAGATTTAAAGGTTTTGGAGGATAGGCTTAGGACTAGATTTGCTTGGGGATTACAGGTTGATATTAGTCCTCCGGATTATGCTCTTAAGATGGCTATTATTAGAAAGAAGCTCAAGGGTGAAGATATTAGTATTAATGAGGATGTTATTTCTTATATTGCTTCTAATATAGGAAATGATGTTAGGCAACTAGAGGGTTCTATTACTAGACTTGTTGCTTATTCTGCGATTATGTGTGTTACTGATATTACTTTGGATTTTGCTATGGAGGCTTTAAGAGATTTTACTAAGAAGGATGCTGTTACAGACCAGAATAATATAAGACGTATTCAAAAGAGTGTGGCTAATTTTTATAATATTTCTTTTGAAGATATGAAGTCTAAGAAAAGAACTCCTAATCTTGCTATTCCAAGGCAAGTTGCTATGTATTTATGTAGAAAACTTACGGATGAATCTTTTGAAAGGATTGGTATTGAGTTTTCTGGTAAAAATCATGCGACTGTAATTCATGCATGTAATAAAATAGAACGTGAAATGAAAATTAATGCTGATTTAAATGATGCAATTAACAATATTAAGAAGCAATTAACATAGAATTGTTAAATTTGTTAATTGTTATTAACAGTTATTAGTGGTGTTATCTGTTAGTATTAAAGGCTTTTAGGAGTTATTAACAATATTAACAGTAATAATATAAATAATATATAATTAATAAAAAAAGAAAGAAGGTTTTATTTATGAAATTAAAAATTAAAAGAGTAGTTTTACTTGAGGCTCTTAATAATGTTGCTAAGGCTATATCTACTAAGAATATTATTCCTATTTTATCTGGTATTAAGTTTGAACTTCATAGAGATAGATTGGTGGTTACTGCTTCAGATAATGATATTACTATACAAACAGTTATTGAAAAGGGAGATAATTTAATAATTGAAAATACTGGTAGTATTGTTATTAAGGGTAAATATATTTTAGATATTATAAGAAAGCTTGATTCTGAGTTTATAAATATTGAAATAATTGATGATCATAAGATTATGGTATTTACTGATAATAGTGAATTTAATTTGAATGGTATTGAAGCAAGAGAATATCCTGATATTAATTTAGATTTATCTCCAGATTTTGTTAGTATGGGAATTGATGATTTTAGATCTATGATTTTACAAACTAATTATGCTTGTTCTTTAGATGAAGCCAGGGTTGTTCTTACTGGTGTTAATATTAAGATTGATGGTAATAATCTTGAATGTAGTGCTACTGATTCTTATAGACTTGCTCTTAGAAAGAAGTTATTAACAAATAGTGTTAATAATGGTGCTGATATTATTATTCCTAGTAAGAATTTGAGTGAACTTTTGAAACTTTTATCTTCTGGTGATGATGAGTTAATTGAGATGCATTTGTTTAGTAATAAGGTTATTTTTAAGTTTAATAATATTTTGTTTCAATCTAGACTTATTAGTGGTACTTATCCTAATACTAAGAATTTAATTCCTAATGAATCTATTTTTGATTTAAAGATTGATTGTAATGAATTTTATAATATGGTTGATAGGGCTAGTATTTTAAATAATGATACTGATAATAATATAATTACTTTGGAAATTAAGGATAATTTACTTAAGATTACATCTATGTCTCTTGAAATTGGTAAAGTTGAAGAAAAATTAGAGGTTTCTTGTGATAATGATATTAAGATATCTTTTAGTGCTAAGTATATGATGGATGCTCTTCGTACTATTAAATCTCGTAATGTTATTTTGACATTTGTTGGAGAGATTAAACCTATTTTACTTAAGAATGAAGATAGTGATGATTTGGTTTGTCTTATTTTACCAATTAGGACTTATTAACTTTTATTGTTAATTTTTCTTTTTTTAATTATAGTTATTAATTTTTTGGGGTTAATAACTTTTTTTTGTTTTTTTTCTATTGAATTCTACAAATTTCTACGTTTTTCGACACTGTGAGGTGTTAATTTAGAAATTGCAATATTTTTTATTGCGAAATTTATTGTTTGGAGGGGGTGATGTTCTTGAATTATGAAATTAATGATGAAACTTTGGCTGTTATGTCTTTTGATGAAGATAAGGCTAGGATAATTGAATCTGATGATGATTATGTTGTTAATGAGATTCCTTATTCGATTATGGAAAATTCTTGTAAGTATTTTGGTAGTAGTTTTGAGGGACGTGTTTTAGGTTCTAAGGATATACTTGGTAGTATTTATAAGACTCCGATTATTGTTGAGGAAAGTAAGGATTTAATATTTTTTCCTACTGAGGCTTTGAGTTCTCCTAGTGTTGCTTGGATATCTTATAAGAGAATTAAGAATGTTGAAAAGTATGGGCGAAAGACTAGGGTTATTTTTGATAATGATGAGTCTGTTGTTGTTAATTGTCCTTATTTTTCTATTAAAAATCAGATATTTAGATGTAATATGTTAGAGACTATTTCTAAGAACAGAAAAAGTGGTAAAAAAAACGATTAAAGTTCAAAAATCGTTTTTTTTAGGGCTTTTTTATGATATAATATATGTGTAAGTACTGGAGTACTGGTTTTGGGAGTTGATGCGAATTTGAGGAGATTTATATTTAATTTTAAATTATGTACTTAAAAAGTGTTGAAATTACTAATTTTAGAAATATTGATAAGATTTGTTTAGATTTTAACAAAAATGTTAATATTTTTATTGGTAAAAATGCTCAAGGAAAAACTAGTATTTTAGAGAGTATTTATGTTTTGGCTTTTTCTAAGGGTTCTAGTGGATTTTCTGAGGATGAGTTAATTAAGAAGGATAAGCTTTTTTTTAAGATAAAGGGTTCTTTAAAGGTTGCTAATTCTCTTAAGAAAATGGAAATTTTATATAGAAATGGTGAGAAAAGGTTAAAATTTAATAATAGTGAAGTTAGGAAAGTATCTGATTATGTTTCTAATATGAATGTTATTATGTTTAATCCAGAAGATTTAGATATTGTTAAGAAGGCTCCGATGTGTAGGAGAAATTTTATTAATATTGAGTTATGTCAACTTTCTAATGAATATTTAAGGGTTTTGAATGAATATAATAAGATTTTAAAGATGAGAAATGAGTATATTAGGAAGAATTATAATAAAATTGATTATAATTATTTAGATATTATTACTGAAAGTTTAATTGATAGGGCTATGTTTATTTATAAATATAGGGAGGATTATTTTAAAGATATAAATTCTTATATTGGTGATATTTTTTATAAGATTGCTAAGATGAATGGTCTTAGTGTTGTTTATAAGAAGAGTGTTTCTTTTGATAGTAAAGAAGAATATATGTCTTTTTATAAGAGTTGTTACTCTGGTGATATAGAGAAAGGTTCTACTATGTATGGTCCTCATAGAGATGATTTTTTGTTTATGTTTGAGGGAAATGATCTCAAATTATATGGTTCTCAGGGTATGCAAAGAATTGCTATTTTATCTTTTAAACTTAGTGAGATTAATCTTTTTAAGGAAAGATGTGGTACTTATCCTATTGTTCTTTTAGATGATATTTTTAGTGAAATTGATATTGATAAAAGACGTAATTTGCTTAGATTTATTAAGAGTAATATACAGTTTATAATAACTACTACTGATATTAATAATATAAGTGAGAAGTTAATTAGTAGGGCTAGTATTTTTACTGTTGATAATGGTTCAATTAAGAAAAGGAGAGATGGTTATGAATGAAAAAGAAAAGGATTATGATTCATCGGCTATTCAAGTATTAGAGGGGCTTGAGGCTGTCCGTAAGAGACCTGGTATGTATATTGGTACTACTGGTGTTAGAGGACTTCATCATTTAGTTTGGGAAATTGTTGATAACTCTATTGATGAGGCTCTTGCAGGTTATTGTAATACGATTGAAATTACAATTAGAAAGGATAATTCTGTTACTGTTAAGGATAATGGTCGTGGAATTCCTGTTGATATTCATCCTAAGACTGGGCTTTCTACTGTTGAAACTGTTTTTACAGTTCTTCATGCTGGTGGTAAGTTTGGTGGCGGAGGTTATAAAGTTTCTGGTGGCCTTCATGGTGTTGGGGCTTCAGTTGTTAATGCTTTATCTTCTTCTTTGGATGTTATAGTTTATAAAAATGGTAAGGTTTATGAACAAAAGTATGCTGATGGTGGTAAACCTTTGGGAAGACTTGAGGTTGTTGGTGAGTGTTCTGCTGAAAGAACTGGTACTACTGTTACTTTTAAGCCTGATCCTACTATTTTTGAAGAAACTACAGTGTTTGATTATGATACATTGAAACAAAGGGTTAGAGAATTAGCGTTTTTGAATAGAGATTTAAAGCTTATTTTGATTGATGAACGTGAAGTTGATAAGAAGGATGAGTTTTTGTATGAGGGTGGTATTTCTGAGTATGTTAAGATGCTTAATACTAATAAGAAACCTATTCATGATGATATAATTGATGTTTCTGGTGTTGATAAGGATATTTCAATTGAGGTTGCTATTCAATATAATGAGTCTTATTCTTCTAATATTTATTCTTTTGTTAATAATATTAATACTCATGAGGGTGGTACTCATGAAGATGGTGTAAGACTTGCTCTTACTCGTATTTTAAATAAGTATGCTAGGAGTATTAATGCTCTTAAGGAAAAGGATGATAATTTACTTGGTGATGATGTTAAAGAAGGAATTACAATGATTATTTCTTGTAAACATCCTAATCCTCAATTTGAAGGTCAAACTAAGACTAAACTTGGTAATATTGAAGTTAGACAAGTTGCTAATAAGATATTTTCTGAGGGTTTTGAAAGGTTTTTGATGGAAAATCCTTCTCAAGCTAAGGTTATTGTTCAAAAAGCTATTACTGCTTCTCATGCTAGAGTTGCTGCTAAACGTGCCAGGGAAACTACTAGACGTAAGGGAGATTTAGATGTTATCAATTTTGGTGGTAAGCTTGTTGATTGTAAAGATAAAGATCCTTCAAAATGTGAAATATTTTTGGTCGAAGGTGATTCAGCGGGTGGTTCTGCTATAAAGGGTAGAGATTCTATGACTCAAGCTATATTACCTTTGCGTGGTAAGATTTTAAATGTTGAAAAGGCTAGACTTGATAGGGCTTTATCTAATGAGGAAATAAAAACTATAATTACTGCATTTGGTACGGGAATTGGTCAAGATTTTGATTTGAATAAATTGAGATATCATAAGATTGTTATTATGACTGATGCGGATGTTGAT
>CAVGVM010000032.1:0-7294 GCA_963632645.1 Lachnospiraceae bacterium
GATATATCGATGAGGGAATTAGTGGTACAGCTGTTAAAAATCGTGATTCTTTCTTAAAAATGATTGAAGATGCAACTTTAGGAAAAATTGATTTAATATTAACAAAAGAAATTTCTAGATTTTCAAGAAATACAGTTGATAGTATTAAATATACAGAATATTTATTAAAACAAGGTGTTATAGTATATTTTTTATCTGATAATCTAAATACAATTCAAGAAGATTCTGAATTTAGGCTTACTATAATGTCTAGTATGGCACAAGATGAAGTTCGTAAATTATCAGAAAGAGTTAAATTTGGTGTTAATAGAATGATTAAAGATAGAAAATTAATCGGTGGTAATTTAACAGGATATTATAAGAAAAACGGAGTATATGAAATTAATCCAAATGAAGCACCAATCATAAAGTATCTATTTACTACTTATGCAAGTGGTGGTCTTGGTTTAAAAAAAATTGGCGAAGAACTAGCACAAATGGGATACTTAAACTCCAAAGGAAAACCATATTCAGGGACAGCACTTGCAAAAATGCTTTCCAATCCTAGATATAAGGGTTTTTATACGGCTAAACTTACTGAGGTTGAAGATTATAAAACTCATAAAAAGAAAAAAGTACCTAAAGAAGAACAAATTATAGAAAAAGATGATAGAATTCCTGCTATTGTATCAGAAGAACTTTGGGACAAAGCAAATGCTTTGCATGAGAAAAGAAAAAAATTACCATCTAGACATGTACTTAATTCTGAAGAACACATAAAAAAATATAAGTATTCGGCAAAATTATATTGTAAAGATTGTAATAGTATATTTATTCGTAATGGTGGATCGAATCGTTCTTTAAATCCAACATGGGCTTGTAAGACTTATAAAACTGAGGGGGTATCAAAATGTGAATCTCCAATTATAAAGGAAAGTTATCTTGATAAAATATTTGTTGATCTATTTAGTGATTTCATTAAACATAAAAAAGATTATTTGGGACAAGTTTTATCAGAATATAAAAATATTGTTAAAAATTTTACTGATGAATTAGATACAGAAGAAATAAAAAGAAAGATAGAACAAATTGATAAACAAAAAGATAAATTGTTAGATTTAAGTTTAAAAGGTATGATTGATGACTTTGAATTTAAAAAACGAAATGATAAATTTAATACTGAATTATTCAATTTACAAAAGCAAATAGACTGTTCGGAAAGTCAAAACTTAGAGGAAGAAAAAATGCGTAAAAAATTTAGTGATATTAAATCTTGTTTAAGTGCAAAATTGGATATTAAAGAAAATTTACCTTATTTGGTAAATTTATTAGTTGATAAAGTCATAGTTGAAAAAGTTAACGGTGATAGAAAGCATATAAAATTATCTATTTATTTTGATTTTAATACACCAGATATTGATATAGATTTGGATATGAACACAAAAAACGAACTTAAGTCTAAGTCGTTGCAAACCCTTGCTTGTAGAAGAAAAATTCCTGTTTTAAAGTGTTCGTGTATTGACACAAAGCAATCCAGGCTTTGTAAAGATGGGATTTTTACTTGGAAAGGATAGGTTGTTTAATTATTTAAAGTTATTTGGATTTGGACAAAAAACAGATATAGATTTAAGTGGCGAAGGAAAGGGTATTATTTTTGATGTTGGTGATGTAAATGATTTGGAACTTGCTACTACTGCTTTTGGACAAGGTGTTAGTGTTACTCCTATTCAGCAAGTAACTGCGGTATCTTCTATAGTTAATGGGGGTAATTTATATAAACCTTATATTATGAAAAGTATTTTAGATAGTAAGACTAATAATATTTATTTGGAAAATGAGAAAGAACTTGTTAGGAAAACAATTAGTAAATCTACTTCGGAAACTTTAAAGATGGCTCTTGAGAGTGTGGTTGCGAGTGGTGGAGGTAAGGTTACTTATATAGATGGTTATCGTGTGGGTGGTAAAACAGGAACTGCTCAGAAGGTAGAGAATGGTAGGTATTTGGAGAATAATTATATTATGAGTTTTATGGCTGTGCTTCCTAGTAATGATCCGAAGGTTGTTTTATATTTGGCTATAGATAATCCTAAAAAGACTGCTCTTCTTAGTAGTTATACAACGACTCCGTTTGTTAGAAAGATTCTTCTTGATATTATAAATATAATGAATATACCAAAGCAATCTAATCAAAAGGAAAAGGATTATGAGTGGATGGATAAGAAGTATTATAAAGTTCCGAATGTTGTGGGAATGACTAAGAAAGAGGCTAAGAATGCTTTGATTGATTTTGAACCTTATTTTGTTGGGGATGGTGATGTTGTTGTAGAACAAAGTCCGGAAGCTGGCAGTAGATATTATGAAAAGGGAACTATTAAGTTATTATTGGGCAACAGATAATGTAAAATATTTGTAAAGTAAAGAAAATGTCTATACCAAAAAAAATAATTGTAGTATAATTGTAAAGAGGATTGAGGTGTAATTTATGTTAGTGCTAACAAAATCTATTTTATCAGTTATGATAGGTTTTATTGCTGCAGTGGTGATAGGACTTATATTGATACCAATTTTAAAAAGAATTAATTTTGGTCAAAGAATAAGTGAATATGTTGGGGAATCCCATAGAAAGAAGGAAGGTACTCCGACAATGGGGGGAATAATATTTATTATTCCAACAATACTGGCTATATTATTTTTTGTCTTAGATGGACGAATTCAGATGACTTATAATTTGTTAATTATAATGATTGTTTTTGTTTTATATGCTTTTATTGGCTTTTTGGATGATTTTTTGTCATTGAAGAAAGGTAAAAATGAGGGTCTTACTGTAATTCAAAAGTTTGCGGCTCAAATAATAGTAGCAATTATATTTTTTGCTATATATATGAAGTATAATGGTAATACTTATTTTACTGTTAGTACACTTGGAATAAATGTTGATTTGGGATGGTGTTATGGTGTACTTATTTTATTTTTATTAGTCGGATTTTCTAATGCTGTTAATTTAACAGATGGATTGGATGGTCTTGCTGGTGGACTTAGTGCTATAGCATTTGTTGCTTTTGCTCTTATTTCTCTTTTCATTGGTAAGGAAGATGTGGGAATTTTTTGTTTTGTTCTTACTGGAGCGTTAGCAGGTTTCCTTATGTTTAATGCTTATCCTGCTAGGGTGTTTATGGGAGATACGGGGTCTCTTGCTTTAGGGGCTGTTCTTGCAACTGTTGCTATTTTGACACGTAGAGAAATAACATTATTTGTTATAGGACTGGTTTTTGTGTTAGAAACTTTAAGTGTTATGATTCAAGTGTTTTGGTATAAAAGAACTAAAAAGAGAATTTTCTTAATGACGCCAATTCATCATCATTTTGAGAGAAAAGGTTATGAAGAACCAGATATAGTAAAGGGATTTTGGCTTGCAGGTATTATATGTGCAGTGCTTGGAATATTCTTTGCTGTTTGGATATAGAAGCCTGATTTTTAAGGAGATGTGATCTTCTTTTTTCTTGAAAAAATGTTTTTTGTATGGTAAGATAAAGGCAACTTGGAGGGGTCTATGAAGAAAAGAATAATTATTGTTTTATTAATTGTTTCTATGTTATGTATAGTTTATGTAGTGTATAGTTCTAGTGTAGAGATGAAGATAGATACTAATGATAAGAATATTGTTAATGATTTAATAGATAAGTATAATAATGATGAAATTGTTGGAGTTTTAGAGATACCTGATGTTTTAAAGACAGTTGTGGTTAAACATTCTGATAATGAATATTATTTAACTCATAATGTAAAGAGACAAAAGAGTGAGTTAGGTGCCGTATTTATGGATTATAGGGTAAATCCTAATGATAAGAAGGTATTAATTTATGGACATAATTCTACTAGAGGAAATAGGCTTCCTTTTGTGGAACTTGATAAGTATGTAAATAAGAGTTTTTATGATAAACATAAGGTTATTTATTTGTATACTAAGGATGGAAAGATGACTTTTGATATATTTTCTGCATATGTAGAAAGTTCTGATTTTGACTATGTAAATATTGATGATTATAATGGTCTTACTTATTTGGAACATATTAATAAATTAAAGAATAAATCTAATTATGATACTGGTATAACTTTGAATAAAGATTCTAAAATAATTATTCTTCAGACATGTAATGTAGAGTCTGGTTATGATGGTAGTATGAAGAATACTTTGGTTATGGGGGTACTAAGATAGGAGTTGTGATATTATTAAAACAGTAGTAGTTGGAGGAGGAGCCTCTGGTGTAGTTGCGGCGATTATGGCTAGTAGAAATAATGAGGATGTAGTAATTTTAGAGAGAAATGATAAGTTATTAAAGAAATTATTAATAACCGGAAATGGTAGATGTAATTATTTTAATGATGATTTTGATGTTAAACATTATTATTCTGATGATTTTGAGTTGTTGGGTGATATAATTAATGTTTCAAATAGGCAGATGTTTTTGGATTTTTTTGATGATTTGGGAATAGTATCTTATATTAAGAATGGTTATTATTATCCATATTCTAGGAGTTCTTCTTCTGTTAAGGAGATACTTGAAAGGGAGTTAAATTTTTGTAATGTAAAAGTAATTACTTCGGCTTTTGTTAAAGATATATTTAAGTCTGGAGATAAGTTTAAGGTATTATATAATGATGATTTTTTGGTTTGTGATAGGGTTATATTGAGTGCTGGCTCTAAGGCTTATCCTAAGACAGGTTCGGATGGTAATAGTTATAATTTAGTTAGAAAGTTTGGACATACTGTAAATAGGGTGTATCCTGCTCTTGTTAAGTTTATAGGAAATGAATCGTATTTTAAGAAGTGGGATGGAGTACGTAGTGAGGTTGCTTTGTCATTATATGAAAATGGTATAAAGATAAAAGAAGAGTCTGGGGAGGTTCAATTTACTAAGAATGGAATAAGTGGGATATGTGTTTTTAATTTGAGCAATTTAGTAAGTAAGGGGTTATTAGATAATGATGAAGAAATAGTAAAAATTAATTTTATGCCTTTTGTTACTGGTAATATTTATAATTGGTTTAATAATAGAAATGATAATTTAACGAATAAAGATATTTCACTTTTTTTGGAAGGATTTTTAAATTATAAGTTAATAGATATAATATTAAATTTTTGTGAGATAGATAAAAGTAGTACTTGGAATAAACTTTCTGATAATAAGAAGAAAGAGTTGGTGAAGGGTTTAACTGAGTTTGAGTTTAAAGTGTGTGATGTTGGTACGTATGATGTTTCACAGGTATGTGGTGGAGGTGTTTCTTTAAAGGAAGTTGATTTATTTACTATGGAATCTAAAGTGATTGATAATTTGTATTTAACAGGAGAGCTTTTAGATATAACTGGTGATTGTGGTGGTTATAATTTAGGTTTTGCTTTTATAAGTGGAATACTTGCTGGAAGAAGTGGTAAAGATGATTAGAGTAAGACAAATAAGAGTAAATATTGATAGTGATCAATATAATGAAATAAGATTTAAAATTGCTAAGAAATTAAATGTTAAAGTTCAAGAAATACAGGATATAAAGATAAGTAAAAGATCTATTGATGCTAGAGATAAGGGAAATATTAGATTTGTATATGAGGTGGATGCAGTAGTAAATGATGAGAATAATATATTAAAGAGAGTAAGAACAAATGATGTTTTTAAGACTCCGGATGAAGAATATAAGTATGTTTTAAAGTATGATAAGAATATAAATCCTATTATAGTTGGTAGTGGTCCAGCTGGACTTTTTTGTGCTTATCTTTTAGCGGAGGCTGGTTTTAAACCTCTTATAATTGAAAGAGGGGAAAAGGTAGAAGATAGAGTAAAAACTGTTGAGGATTTTTGGAAGAATAATAATTTAAATTTAAATTCTAATGTTCAATTTGGAGAAGGAGGGGCTGGTACTTTTTCTGATGGTAAACTTAATACTTTAGTAAAAGATGAGAGTTATAGGATGAAAAAGGTATTTGAAATTTTTGTTTCTTGTGGTGCTCCTATGGAAATAATGTATGTACATAATCCTCATATTGGTACAGATATTCTTAGAAAAGTAGTAGTAAATATGCGTAATAAAATAATAAGTATGGGTGGAGTTTTTAGGTATAATACTTGTTTGACTGATATTGAAATAAAAAATGATAAAGTTGTAAGTGTTGTGTTAAATAATAATGAAAAGGTATTATGTGATACTTTGGTACTTGCTATAGGACATAGTTCTAGAGATACTTTTAGGATGCTTTATAATAGAGGTATTGATATGGTTTCTAAACCTTTTGCTGTTGGTCTTAGGATTGTTCATCGTCAAGATATGATTGATAAAAATCAATATGGAAGGTGTTATGATGTGCTTGGGGCTGCTAATTATAAATTGACGTATAGTGCTAAAAGTGGTCGTGGTGTTTATTCATTTTGTATGTGTCCTGGTGGTTATGTTGTTAATGCTTCTAGTGAAATGAATAGATTAGTTGTTAATGGAATGAGTAATTATGCTAGAGATAGTAGGTATGCTAATAGTGCTATTATTACTAGTGTTACTAAGGAAGATTTTGGTTTTGGTGTTTTAGATGGAGTAAAATATCAAGAGATGCTTGAGGAGAAGGCATATAAGTTAGGAAATGGAGTAATTCCTGTTCAAAGATATATTGATTTTAAAAATAATAAGTGTTCTAATTGTGAAAATGATTTAAAGTTTATTAAGGGAGAATATAACTTTTCAAATATGAATGGTTTATTTAGTGATAATATAACTAGAGATTTAATTGAGGGAATAGAATCTTTTAATAGAAAGATATTAGGATTCGCTGATGAAAATGCTTATGTACTTGGTGTTGAATCAAGGAGTTCTTCTCCAGTTAGGATTATAAGAGATGATTGTTTAATGTCTAATATAAAAGGAATTTATCCTTGCGGAGAAGGTGCAGGATATGCTGGTGGAATAACTACTTCTGCTATGGATGGTATAAAAGTTGCGGAAAAGATAGGAAAAGCAATTATTAAAGATTTTTAGTAATATTGTTTTTCTTTTTTTAATATAATTAAGTTGTAGTTTAAAACGAATGGTAAACGCATTTTAGTTTGTTTAATACCATTAATTGACAAAAACTTGACAATGGTAAAGTATGAGAGTATTATATGTGAAAAGTATTTTTTAGGATAATTGTGCTGAAAATTGCTTTTTAAAAAATAGTGTGTTATACTTTAACCACTAAAGGAGAAATTGGAAAAAAATGAAAAATGGTTTAAGAAAAAAAGTTGCGTCAATAGCAACAAGTGCTGCGATGCTAAGTTCAGTTGCAGCATACAAT
>CAVGVM010000033.1:0-3874 GCA_963632645.1 Lachnospiraceae bacterium
GCGATTGTTACGTATGAGTATGATGTTCCGTTTTTGGCTTTTCTTATTTCTGGATCTTTTACTAATCTTCCAACCAATATTATTTGATTTAGCATCTTTTTCACCTCCCTTAGTTACACTATAAAGAAAGTTTTTGGAAGATTCAAATCGTGCTTTTTGGGTTTTGGTTGGTTACTTTTCTCCTAAATGAAAAAATTCCTCTTAGGGAATCTTTCTTTTTGTTATATAGATATTGTTTTAATTGTTATGTTTTATAGTTTTTTATTTTTTTTGATATTTTTGTGTTATTTTACACTTGATTTTTTTAATTTTGTTTTTTTAAAGATTTTGTTTTAGCAATTGATTTAGTTCTACGGCATATTCCATTGGTAATTCTTTTTTAAATTCGTCTGTAAAGCCTAGGACTATTAGGTCTGTTGCTTGATCTTTTGTGAGTCCTCTTGACATTAGATAGAATAGTTTTTCTTCTGATATTTTTGATACTGTTGCTTCGTGTTCTATGTTACTGCTTTTATTTTTTACTGTATTAATGGGATAGGCATCACTACTGGATTCTTTATCTAGGATTAGGGTATCACATTTTACTATGCTGCTTGAGTTTGTTGCTTCTTTTTCGATACGGACTTCTCCGCGGAAGTCGGCTTTTCCGGAAAGGGATGCTATGCTTTTGGAAATGATGTTACTTGTTGTGTTTTTTCCTAGGTGAATCATTCTGGCACCACTATCTTGGTGTTGGTCTTTTTTGGCAACGCTTATGGTTATGCAGGTTCCTTTGGAGTTGTCTCCTTTTAATACACTGCAAGGATATTTCATGGTTTTGCATGATCCTATGTTACCGTCTATCCACTCCATGGTACCGTTTTCTTCGACTAGGGCTCTTTTTGTTACTAGATTGTAGACGTTAGTGGCCCAGTTTTGGATTGTTGAGTATCTACAGGTGCTGTTTTTTCCTACATAGATTTCTACTACTGCGGCATGAAGATTTGAGGTTGAGTAACTTTTGGCAGTACATCCTTCGACGTAATGGAGACTACTGTTATCATCTACTATGATAAGGGTTCTTTCGAATTGTCCTAGATCTTTACTACTTATTCTAAAGTAACTTTGTAGGGGTCTGTTTAGTTTGGTATTTGGGGGTATATAGATGAAGCTACCTCCTGAGAATACTGCACCATTTAGGGCCGTGAATTTGTTTTCGTTTGGTTTTACTATTTTGCTAAAGTATTTATCGATTAAATCTCTATGATTTATGAAAGCGTTTTCTATTGATGTGAAGATAACGTTTTTTTCTTCTAGTTCTTTTAACATATTGTGATAGATAACTTCACTTTGGTATTGGACTCCTATTCCATCGAGGTATTTTTCTGAGGAGATTACTCCTAGATTATTTAGTTCGTCTTTGGTGTCATTTTTTATATTATTCCAGTTATCTGTTAGGTTGTCTTCTCTTGTTTGGTAGTAATTTATGTTATCAAAATCAAGGTTTATTGTTGGACCGAATTTTGGTAATGGTGTTTCTTTAAATAATTTGTAACAGTTTAATCGATAGTTTAAGGTTTTATTATCTTCGCCTTTAAATTTTGATATTTGTTTTATTTTTTCTTCGTTTAATCCTTTAATTTTCATCTTCTAACCTTTTTATTAACCTTTCTATAGCCTTACCTGGTAAAAGTGCACAATTTTTTCTATTTGGTTGGAGATATATTTCGTCGTAAACGTTTAGTTCTCCTAGTAAATTGCTGTCGTAAGGTTGTTCGTTTATCATATTTTTATAGTTTTCTAGAAGGATTTTTGCTTCTTTGATTGTTTTTCCTACTAGTTTTTTTAGCATAATAGAGGTTGCACTTGTTGATATAGCACAGGCTTCTCCGTTAAAGTATACGTCTTTTATGATATTTTGTTCTATTTTGAAATATATATCTAGGTTATCTATGCATGATTCGTTGTTGGTGTTTATTTTGATGAAGTTTTTATCGTTTATGTCTTGTTTATGATAAGGGTTTTGATAACCATCTAGGATTATTTCTCTTTTTAGTTCTTTGTTCATTATATCACCACTTCGAATATATTTTTTGAGTCTTTTAGGACTGTTATTAGTTTGTCTATTTCTTCTTTTGTGTTATAAAGGTAGAATGATATGCGACAGGTGTTTTTTATACCTAATTCATCTTTTAGTAGTTTTGCACAGTGATTACCTGCTCTTACACAGATGTTGTAATGATCTAGGTATATGGCTGTGTCTTGGGGAAATACTCCTTTTACGTTGAAGAGGATGTTTCCTGATTCGCTGTTTTTGTTTAGGATTTCTATGTTGTCTATTTTAGATAGTTCTTCTAGGAGATATTTTCTTAATTCGTTATCGTGTTTTTCGATATTTTTTAGTCCTACTTTGTTTAGGTAAAGTATGGCTGCTCTTAGTCCTAGTACTCCTTCGATGTTTTGGGTTCCGGCTTCAAATTTGGTTGGTATATCTTTGTATTCGGTATCACCAGTGCTTTCGAAGAAGTTGTTCATTCCACCGCCAAAGTTCATTAGTCTCATTTGTTTTAGGAGTTTTTCTTTTCCGTAAAGGACTCCTATTCCGGTTGGTCCTAGCATTTTGTGTCCTGAAAAGGCTAAGAAATCTATGTTCATATCGTTTACGTCTATTTTTTTATGTCCAGCACTTTGGGCAGCATCTACTACAAAGTAAATGTTTTTGTCGTGCAAGATTTTTCCTATTTCTTTTAGGTTTCTTTCGTCTCCGACTGTATTTGTTACGTGTGCAAGAGATACTAATTTTGTTTTAGGAGTTATCATTTTTTCTAGGGTGCTTGTTTGTAGTTTTAGGTTTTTATCTAGTGGTATATAATTTATTTTGATACCTATATCGTTTGCGAGTTCTATCCAAGGTAGGACGTTTGATGCGTGTTCTGTTTTTGATATTAGGACTTCGTCTCCTGGTTTTAGGATATATCTGGCAAAGCATGAGGCAACCATGTTTAGGGAGTTTGTGGCTCCGCTTGTGAAGACTATTTCTCTGCTGGTGTTTGCGTTTATGAAGTCTTTTATTATTTCTCTTGTTTCTTCATAGAGCATGTCTACTTTTAAACTTGTTTTGTAGTCTCCCCTGTGGGCATTTGAGGTATATTTTGTGTAGTAGTCAGTAATGGCATCTAGTACTTCTTTTGGTTTAAAGGTGGTGGCACTATTGTCAAAGTAAATTAGATTGTTTTGTAACATGGGAAAATCTTCTCTGTTCATTTTATCACCTCCAATATTTTTTTAAGATTTCTAAGATAACATTTTTTTCTCTAAATGTGATTTTCATTGGTCCTATTAAGAAGGATTTGGCTAGTAGTTTTTTACATGAATTTTTATCTAGTCCTCTTGTTGCTAGATAAAATAGGTCTTCGTTTTTAAATTCTCCAATGTAAGCGGAATGGTTTGCTATGACGTCGTCTATGTCAACTAGTAGGTTTGGTTTTATTTGGGCTTCTCCATCTTCCATGATTATTTTACTGTCTTGACTTGTTTCTACTCCGATACTTGAGTTTGGTACTACGGCATTAACTGTGAAGTTTAGTTTGTTTTTTAGATTAAAGCCGTGGCTTACTATATTACTTGTTATGTTGTTTCCTTGATGATTTACGTTTATTTTATAGTTATTGTCTATTTCGTTTATGGTGCAGTAGGCATAATCAAGTTTTAGATTATCTTGATTTAGATTTATTATGGCATCTAGGCTACTGTTTATGGAGAAGATGTTAAGTGTTAGGTTGTGTTTTGTGTTTGCTTTGATATTAAGTTTTGAAGAAGATATGTATGTGAATATGTTGCTGTTATTTGTTATTGTTATGTTTAGATTACAATTGCTGTTTTTGATGAATAACCA
>CAVGVM010000034.1:0-2793 GCA_963632645.1 Lachnospiraceae bacterium
TCTTTTTCCATTTTTAAGTATTTGATTAGCTTTTTCTATAGCTGCTTGAAGATTAGTTCCACCATCTGCATCATACTTGTTATTAATGAAGTTTTGTGCTGTTAACTTATTATCTGTTAAACTTTGTGTATCTCTAACATCTGTACCATATTCCACAAAACCCATTTTTACATTTCCAGTATTGTCCATTAACTCATTAATTAAACTCAATGCAGCTTCTTTTGCAGAATTTAATCTATTAGGTGTACTTTTATCATCTTCGCCATTTGGGCCAAAAGTCATACTTCTAGAACCATCAAGTACTAAAACTATATCCAATTTACCATCAGTAGTTGTAGATGTTTTATATGGATTAGCTTTAACATTTAATTCAACCTTAGCTGTTCGCCCATATACTAGATTATTATTTGAATCACTTGTAATCATTTTAGTAGCAGTTTTTGATATTTCAATTTTACCTGCATTATCTTGAGCAGTTATCACAAAAATTGAACTCACTACCGCCAAAACTACAAAAAATATCCAAATTGAATGTCTTTTCAGTTTTTCTTTCATACCGTTCCCTCCTAATTTTTTTTAGGATAACTCCTAAAATTAACACACTATTCTAAAGGTTTTTTTGTAAAAGTCAAGCGAATTTTTAAATTTCATTTGGTTTTGCGTTTAAAATTTAAAATTTATTACTACATTATTAGTATTAATGAAATTAAAATAAATTTACTAGGTTCTGTAATACAAAAAATGACAAAAAAAAGATAAGTTTTTAAAATTATGATTTTTTTAACTTATCTATTATATTTTTTATCTTTGTTTTTGTTGTTTAATCTAACTTTAGTGGAATATGTTGGAGCCATGGTAATTATGTTTTTACTGTTTACTAAAGTGATAACTAATACTTTATTGTTTGCTTTTCCGTCTTTGTCATATATGGGTTCATCTAGATTTACTATGTAAAAGTCTTCAGCGGACATTGTATTGAAATAATTATCATCTGTTAGATTATCTTTTACTTTATCTATAATGTTTTTTATATTTGTACCTTCGTTGAAACTATCTTTGGTTATTCTGATAGCCTCTTCTTCGTTATAGTCTAACATTTGTTTTGTAAAGACACTGCTTGAATCTATTTGGTTATTTTCTTTGTGCTTTATGTAATTTACTATTCTTTTGTAATCTCTGTGAGTTAAGCCAACTTTGGATTTTGAATTTTCAATTTTATCACAACATTCTTTGGCTTTTTCTATTTCGTTTTCTTTTAAATATATTTCAGATAGCATGTAGAGCGCTCTTACTTCATAGTCTGTTCCTAGAACTTTGGCTAGGTTTTCTTTTGCTTCGTCAAAGTTTTTTGATTGTTTTAAAAGTAAAGCTAATCTTAAGTTTATTAGACTGTTATTTTCTATTTTTTGGGACTGTTTGTATGTATCATAGGCTTCATCATATTTTTCTAGTTTTTCACATAAAAGTCCTTTTTCTAGCATTGCTATGGATTCTGGTTTTATTTTAAGGGCTTTATCGATATATATTTTTGCTTTGTCGTAGTTACCTATTTCTCTTTCACATTTACTAAGTTCTGTTAAGGTATATGAATCTTCTGGATTTACTGCTAGGGCACGTTCAAAATAATATATTGCTAGTGTCATGTTACCTAGTTTTTCTTCTAGAAGACCAAGTTTAAATAGTGTTCTGGTGTCCCTGCTATTGATGTTTAAAACGTTTTCATAGCATTCACGGGCTTTTTCGTATTTCTTTTCATTGTCATAGATAACTCCTAGTTCATAGAATGCTGCTTTATCATTATTTGATCTTGTTAGGTCTCTTAAGTAATCTTTTGCTATGTATTCTTTTCCTATTTTTTTATAACACTTAGCTATTTCTAGTTTTGCTCCTCCGAAGTTTGGAGAGTAATAAAGTGCTTCATTTAAGTGTTTGATGGCTTTTTCGTAATTTTTATCCATAGCTTCCATTTTACCAAGTTCAAAATTGGTATTAGCAGGATTATATGTATCTGATAATAAATTCATTAGTTCTTTTGCTCTTGTTCTATATTTTGGTTCTGTTCCTATGTATTTTATTAACCAGTACATTATTTCTGGATCGTTTTCATTTTGTTTATATAGTTTAGATAGTTCTTTGATTTTCTTTTGTTTATCTTTTATTTTTAAAATTTCATGAAGTAATCTTTTGTCTTCTTTATTCATAAAAAAACACCCCCTTCTTTTTACGTGTTTCTTATTATATTATAAAATATGAGAAAAAGCAAGGAAAATTACTAAAAATCTGCTTGGCCAGACATAAAAAAAACTTAAGTTTTGGCTTAAGTAATTTTGTTTTTATTAAATTAATTTTCATTTTATTCTATGACATATTTTTCTAACTTTTCTTTTAGGTTAATGAAACTATTTATATATTTTGTTCCTCTTTCTTTTTGTTCTAAAACTTTAAAACCAAATTTATTTACTATAGCTTTTGATTTTATATTATTTTTATTAACGTAAGTTGTTACCATATATGTGTCTTTAATGGTGTGATCTCTTAAAATATATTTAAATAATTTTATAAAAGTATAACCATCTCCTTGGTGATTTTTAACAACTTGTATTTCGTCTAAATTAACAGTATTATTATTTACTTTATATAGGAAATAACCAATTAACACATTATTTTCAAAGGCTCCGATCCATTTTTTTTGATTATTATCAAGTTCTTTTAGCATAGAATTTTTCCAATTTTTATAATTTTCATCTTTAGTATTTCCTGTGTCTATTATATTTTCCATATTAATGCTAATGA
>CAVGVM010000035.1:0-11662 GCA_963632645.1 Lachnospiraceae bacterium
AATAAGAACAGCACATAATTATGAAGAAAATGGTTATAAAACATTAATAATTTCTCCGTACATGAATAAAGATACTAGCGGAAAAATATCATCAAGAATAGGAATAGAAAGAAAAGCAGATATTTTACTTTTATATTCAGATAATATTTTAGAGGTTTTAAAAGGCAAACTAAATGATATTTCAGTAATTTTAGTAGATGAAGCACAGTTTCTAGGAGCAAAACAAGTTGAAGACTTATTTCTAATTTCTAAAGCTAGAGATATACCAGTAATTTGTTATGGACTTAGAACTAATTTTAAAATGGAAAGTTTTGCGGGTAGTAAGAGATTACTTGAGTTATCAGAAGTTCTAGAAGAATTAACTACACTATGTAAATGTGGTCAAATAGCAAGATTTGTAGGAAGAAAAGTCGGAGAAAATTACGTAAAAGAAGGGGAAGAAGTAATAATAAAAGGAACTGATAACATAACTTATGAACCATTATGTGGAAAATGCTATTTAACAAAAGTAGAAAAAATAAATTTAGAAACAGTAAATCAAAACTTGAATTAAAGAGGTGATAAAGTGGAAGAAGAAAAAATAGAACAATCAATAAGACCATCCTTAATAGAAGAATATATAGGACAATCCGAGGTAAAAGAAAATATGAAAGTTTTTATTGAAGCTGCCAAAATAAGAGGAGAGTCTCTAGATCATGTGCTTTTATATGGTCCACCGGGATTAGGAAAAACTACTATGGCTTATATCATAGCAAATGAACTTGGAGTTAATATAAAAACAGCAAGTGGTCCTTCCATAGAAAAATCCGGAGATTTAGCAGCGGTATTATCTTCTCTAGAACCAGGAGATGTCCTATTTATAGACGAAATACATCGTATGCCTAGATTCATTGAAGAAATACTATATCCAGCCATGGAAGACTTTACTCTTGACATTATAATTGGAAGTGAAGGCTCAACTAGAAATATAAAAATAGATCTTCCACCATTTACCTTAGTCGGAGCAACTACTAAAGCTGGAGATTTAACTTCGCCATTAAGAGACAGATTTGGTATAGTAAATAAATTACAATATTACACAGAAGAAGAATTAACAAACATTATAAAAAGAACAAGCAAAGTATTAGAAACAGAAATAGAAGACGATGCCGCCTTAGAACTTGCTTCAAGAAGTCGTGGTACACCTAGAATAGCAAATAAACTCTTTAGAAGAGTAAGAGACTTCGCACTAGTTGAAGGAAAAAGCAACATAGACTTAGAAGTAACAAAAAAAGCCTTAGATAGATTAAAAATAGATAAAATAGGATTAGATGAAACAGATAAGGAATTACTCTTAACAATAATTGAAAAATTTAATGGAGGCCCAGTGGGAATAGAATCTCTAGCAACTGCGGTCGGAGAAGAAACTTCAACAATCGAAGATATGTATGAACCATTCCTAATTCAAAAAGGAATGATTAAACGAACTTCAAGAGGAAGAATTGCAACACCAAAAGCCTATGAATACTTTGGAAAATTTAAACAAGGAAGCTTATTTTAAAGAAAGAAAAGGAAAAAATATGAACTTAGAACTAAATAACAAAACATATAAAATAGAAATAATATACAAAAATAACAAAAATATGTATCTTAGAATAAAAGACGATCTAAAAATAGTAATAACAGCACCTAAAAGAACTCCAGAAAGAATAATAACAAATTTTATAAGTAATAATTTAGATTACATAAAGAAAATATTAATACAAAAAGAACAACTAAAAACAAAAAAACAAGATAAATTAGAATACTTAGGTAATCTTTATGATATATGTAAGATAAACGAAAGAAAAATCTATGTTGGAGAAACAAAAGCTTTTGTAGGAACTAAGACAAACTTAGATAATTGGTATAAAAAAAAGGCTAAAGAATTATTTGAAGTATATTATGATGAATGTTTTCAAAACTTTAAAGAAGCAAAACACAAACCAGCATTAAAAATAAGAAAAATGACTAGTAAATGGGGTGTTTGTAACATAACAAATAATACAATAACATTAAATCAAGAACTAATAAAATTAGATCCAAAATATCTAGAATATGTAATATATCATGAATTATGTCATTTAAAACATCATGATCATTCAAAAAACTTTTGGAATCTAGTAGAAAACTACGTACCAAATTATAAACAAATAAGAAAAGAAATGAAAAATGTATAAGGAGAAAACTATGTTAATAACAAGTCCAGATAATAAAAAAATAAAAGAAATAACTAAACTAAAACAAAAAAAATATAGAGATCAAGAAAATAAATTCATAATAGAAACAGAAAATTTAATAAAAGAAGCATATCTAGAAGATAAATTAGAAGAAGTATATCTTTTAGAAAATCAACAATTATCATTTAATGTAAATTGTCCTGTAAACTATATAACAGATAAAGTAATGAATAAAATAAAAAGTATAAATACCTCAAAAGTCTTAGCAATAGCAACAAAAACTGATAGCAAAGAATACATAGGAAAGAAATATCTAATGTTAGATAAAATAAGCGATCCTGGTAACCTAGGAACAATAATAAGAAGTGCTGTAGCCTTTCAAATAGATACTATAATAGTGTCTGAAGATTGTTGTGATATTTATAATGACAAAGTAATAAGAGCAACCGAAGGAGCAATATTTAAAATAAATATAGTAAAAGAAAATCTTCTAGAGGCTATTAATAATCTTGAAAAATTAAATGTACCTGTATATGGAACAGACGTAAATAACGGAACAGATGTAACAACTATAGATAAAGATTCTTTTTGTATCATTATGGGAAACGAAGGTCAAGGTATAAGAGAAGAAATCAAAAATAAAATAAATAAAAATATTTATATAAAAACAAAAACTGTTGAAAGTTTAAATGTCGCAGTAGCAACAAGTATAATTCTTTATGAATTAAGTAAGTAATAAATATTATAAAATATAATAAATTTTAATTCAGATCTATTAAGATCTTTTTTAAATGTTTAAATTTCAATTATTAAACTTAAATAAAACTAAAAATAATCTTTACAAATAAAACGACATAAAAAAACATCTAACATTGATATACTAAAAAAAATCAAAAAGAAAGGAAAATAAAAATGTTAGACATAGATATGGAATTTAAACAAGGAATACTCCTCGTAAGACTAAAAGGTCTATTAAATGGGGACACCGTGGGACTCTTAAAAAAAGATTTAGAAATGATAATAAAAGATAATGGAATAAAATATGTCCTAATTAATTTAAAAAATCTAAGTTATGTAGATTATTATGGATTAGAAGCCATAAAACAAAGTTATAAACAAATAACAAATAATAATGGAAAACTAATAATATGTGGAATAAATAAATTATTTAATCAAAATAAAATTCTAGCAGAAAACTTATATCAAGTAAATGAAGAAATAACAGCATACGAGTTAATAAACATATGACAGATAAAACCCAAATACTGTTAGAAAATGAAAAAATAATTTATTCCATAATAAACAAATATACTTATTATTTTGATAAAGATGATCTCTATCAAGTAGGAATGCTAGGTTTAATAGATGCTTATGATAATTATAATCCAAATAAAAATACAAAATTCTCATCATTTGCATACTTTTATGTTTTAGGAAAAGTAAAAGAATATATAAGAAAATCAAATGTTATAAAAGTAAGTAGAGAACTAATAAAACTAAATACATCGATAGAAAAAGCAAAAGAAGTTTTAACTCAAAGATTAGGATATATACCAAGCAATGAAGAAATAGCACTATTCCTAGAAATAGATATAAGAAATATAGAAGAAGCAAAAGAGGCTACAAACTTAGTAGCATCATTAGATAGTGAAAATGAAGAAGAAATAAATCTTTACAATACATTAGGATATACAGAACAAGCATATAATGAAGAAATATTAGATTTAAAAACAGAATTAGAAAACTTAAATGATTTTGAAAGAAACTTAATAATAAAAAGATATGGTCAAGGATTAACCCAAACTGAAGTATCAAAAGAGTTAGGAATAAACCAAGTAAAAGTATCACGAGAAGAAAAACAAATATTAACTAGACTAAGAACAAGACTAAAATAATCTTGTTCTTTTTGTATAAAACAATATCTATAAAAGCATAATAAAAAAGGAGGAAAATTATGGAAACAAGAAAATATCAAAAAATAGTAGAAAAACATACTCCTAAAGAAAATAAAACAAGTAATGCACTAGCAGCATTTATAACTGGAGGTCTACTAGGATTACTAGGTAACTTTTTAATAGATTTGTATTCTTATGTATTTCATATATCAAAAGTATTATCATCATCTTTGATGTTAGTAACATTTATCTTTGTAGCATGTCTTTTAACAGGATTAGGAGTTTTTGATAAATTAGTTCAAAAAGGAAAAATGGGATTAATAATTCCCATAACAGGTTTTGCTCATTCAGTACAAAGTGCCATTCTAGATTATAAAAAAGAAGGACCAATATATGGTTTTGGTTCTAATGTCTTTAAACTAGCAGGGTCAGTAATTCTTTATGGAGTAGTATCAGCGTACATATTTGCAATAATAAGATATTTAATATTTGGAGGTTAATATGACAGAAAAACTAAATAATGTATATATAGAAGAAACATCTTTAACTGCAGGACATTTAGAAAAAGAAGGACCATTAGAAAAATATTTTGATAAAACTTACAAAGATTTTAATATAGGAAAATCATTAGAACAATCCGAAGTAAAATTATCAAAAGATGCACTAAATATACTACTAAAAAAAACAAATAAAACTACACAAGACATAGAACTTATAACTGGTGGAGATCTCTTAAATCAAATAAGTGCTACAAGTTATGCTATAGAAAAAACAAATATTCCTTTTCTTGGAGTATTCTCAGCCTGTGCTACATCAGTAGAAAGTCTTATAATAGCATCAAAATTCATTGAAACAAAAACTATAAAAAACGCTATATGTATAACAAGTTCCCATAATTTAGCAGAAGAAAAACAATTTAGAAATCCTACAGAATATGGTTATACTAAACCAAAAACAGCAACATTTACTTCAACTGGTGGCACAGCAATTCTTTTAACTAATGAAAAGACAAATATAAAAATAACTAATTATACAATAGGAAAAATAGTAAATATGAATCAAAAAGATCCTAATAATATAGGGGCTGCCATGGCACCAGCCGCAGCAGATACAATCTATAATCACTTAACAAACTTAAACATATCCTCAGATTATTATGATTTAATTTTAACTGGAGACCTAGGAATATATGGAAAAGAAATACTAAAAGATTATTTAAAAGAGAACTATAATATTAAATTAGATAATTATAACGATTGTGGTGCAATGCTTTACAACCTAAAAAATCAAAAAGAAATAACAGCGGGAGGATCAGGCCCAGTTTGTAGTGCTTTAGTAAATTATGGTTATATTTATAATCAGTTAAAAACAAATAAATTAAAAAGAGTTTTACTTGTAACAACTGGTGCTTTATTTTCTCCAACATTTCTCTTTCAAAAACAAGATATTCTAGGAATAGCACATGCTATAAGTTGGGAGAGTGTCCAATGACTTATATATTATCATTTCTTTTCTGTGGGATACTTTGTTTAATTGCTCAAATAATAATAGATAACACTAAATTATCCACAGGACATATAACTAGTATATTTGTAGTAGCCGGAGTAATCCTAGATACCTTTAGCATATATGACAAAATAATAACTGCAGTAGGGGGAGGAGCCTTAGTACCAATAACAAGTTTTGGACATAGTCTTATCCATGCTGCCTTAGAAAGAGCGCAAGAATCAGGTTTCTTTGGACTAGCCATGGGAATATTTGATATGATTGCAACTGGTATAACATCTGCAATCGTATTTTCATTTATCATAGCACTAATCTTCAAACCAAAAGATTAGTCTTTTTTTATCTTAAAAAATCTGTTATAATTATACTGTCTTACAGGTGATAATATGGAATACAAATTTAAAATAAATCAATTCGAAGGACCGCTAGATTTACTATTACATTTAATAAAAGAATCAGAAATGGACATAATGGACATTGAAATAGTAAAACTAACAGATCAATACTTAAATTATATAAATAGTATGGAAAATTTAGATCTAAGTACAGCCTCTGAATATTTAAGTATAGCCTCTGAACTAATGTATCTAAAATCAAAAACTTTATTACCGGCTAAAGAAAATACTGAAGAAGAGGAAGAATATATAGAAACTAAAGAAAACTTAATAAATAGATTATTAGAATATAAAAAATATAAAGAAGTAACAAGTAATCTAAAAGAATTGGAACAAGAAAGAAATAGTTTTTATACTAAAACTCCTTCAAGTATGAAAGAATACCAAACAAATCAAATAAATCTAAATCAAGAAATTACTCTAGAAGATTTAGTGAATGCTTTTAAAAAATATTTAGAAAGAAAAAAATATGAAGAACCATTAACAACAAAAGTAACAACCAAAGAAATATCTATAAAAGAAAGAAAACATCAAATATATCAAATATTAAAAACAAGAAAAAAAGTAGAATTCTATGAACTATTCGAAGAATTTTCAAAGCCATATATAGTTGCAACATTTCTATCAATACTAGAAATGGCAAAAGAACAAGAACTAATCATAACTCAAAATAACAATTTTGATAAAATATACTGTGAGGTGTCATAATGAAACCAGTAATAGAAGGATTATTATTCCTAGTTGGAGAAGAAGGAATAGATGTAAAAACAATATCAAATATATTAGAAATAAGTGAAAAAGAAGTAATTAAAAATTTAGAAGAATTATTCAAAGATTATCAAAATAAAGAAAGAGGAATAACTATTAAAAATCTAGGTGGATTATTCAAACTAACAACAAAAAAAGAACATAAAAAATACTATACAAAATTATCTGAAGTAAACGAAGTAAAAAATCTTTCACAATCAGCACTTGAAACTTTAGCCATAATAGCGTATAATGAACCTATAACCCGTCATGAAATAGATGAGTTAAGAGGAGTAAGTTCTTCACAAATAATAAGAAACCTAGTTGCAAAAGACTTCGTAAAAGAAGTGGGAAGAAGTGAAAAACTAGGAAAACCAATTCTTTATGGAACAACAAAAGAATTTTTAGATTACTTTGGATTAGATTCAAAAGATAGACTTCCAAAAATAGAAGATATTAAAATTGATGAAGAAGTAGATTTATATAATTCAAAATATAAAGAAGAAGAAATAGAACAATTATAGTTCTAAATGCCTGTGTGGTGAAATTGGTAGACACGCTGGACTCAAAATCCAGTGAGCCTAGCTCGTGCCGGTTCGAGTCCGGCCACAGGCACCATAAAATGCTAATGTTAAGGTATAGAAATATATCTTTTTTTATGTGTAATAATTGCAAGCAAAAAAAACTACATATGTAAATAATTCTTGTTTTAACACATAAAATTAATTGGTGATGTTATATGAATTATAAAATAGCTATAGATGCAAGACATGGTGGGGAAGACCAAGGTTATACTGGAAACAACATAATAGAAAAAGATTATTCTTTATTAATATCAAACTATCTTAAAGAAAGGTTAGATAGTTTAGGAGTAGATAATATAATTACTAGAAATACAGATAGAACTTTATCAGATGAAACAAGAACTAATATAATAACAAGTGCATTTGGTAATAATGGTCAAACAATAGTAATATCAAATGGTTTAAGTAATGGAACTGGAGAAGGTTTAGAGGTAATTTATGCCTTGAGAAACAACGATAAACTTGCATCAAAAATAGCACAAGAAGTAAAAACAGCTGGAGGAATAGTGAATAAATATTATCAGTTAAGAAATCCGGATGATACTGTAAAAGATTATTATCCAATAATAAGAGATACTCCGGATTATCAAACAATTATAGTTTCTTATGGTAACGTAAATAATTCAAAAGATGCTGAACGAATAAAAAAAGATTACCAAGATTATGCTGAAGCAGTAATCAAAGCCTTAACCTCATATATAGGTGTGAAATATATACCCCCAGCAGGAACAAACTATTATGTAGTAAAAAAAGGTGATAGTCTTTGGAAAATAGCTAATGATTATGGAACTAGTGTTGATGAGTTAAAAGAAGAAAATAATTTAAAAAGTAATATTTTAAATATAGGACAAATACTTTTAATTCCTAAAAAAGAAGGTTCTGCTTCTCAAACACAATATATAGTCAAAAAAGGTGATAGTCTTTGGAAAATAGCAAATAACAATAATACTACAGTGGATGCTTTAAAAAAATTAAATAATTTAAAAACAGATACTTTATCAATAGGACAAATACTAATATTACCAAGTAGTGCTGAGTCAAATTACAAAACTTACATAGTAAAAAAAGGTGATAGTCTTTGGAAGATAGCAAATAACAATAATACTACAGTAGACGCTTTAAAAAAATTAAACAATTTAGCAACTAATCTTTTACAAATAGGGCAATCCCTAAAAATTCCTGCTTGAAAAAAACTACTATTTGTGGTATAATCTTATTGCTCAGGAGGTAAGAGTATAATGAAAGCAGAAAATACAAGTTGTGAAAAATTATTAAATACATTAACAGAACATATAGATAAAGAAATAAATGTTTATGTCGGAGATTCAAATACAAAATACGAATACAAACGTTTAAAGGATGAAGGTGCTTGCTATACACATATTGATGTTTTAGATACAAATGGAGAAGTATTTGAAGATGATGAGAATTCTTGTGTAGTACAAGATTCAGATTTTGTCATCATAAAAACTTTAAATAAACAAGAAGTAGAAAATATTAACATGATTTTATCATATGAAATGTATGGAAGAATAACCTCTGAATTGCTTAGAACTGCAAATGAAAAAGCATTTATGAAATTTAACTCAAGTACCAGAGGAATGTTTGACAATTATAAAAATAATGAAAAAAGTAATTGCTTTAATATTGTTCCAGTAATAGAACAACCAAAACAAAAAGTAAGAACTATATAAATAATTAGAAAATAGGAGTGTTAGGATTGATATCATTAGTATCATCATTAACACTTTTTATTGTTGTATGAAGTAAAATAAATCCTGCGATAAGTGCTAAAATAGAAGCAAAAAACTCTTTTCTTTGTAAGTTACTATTATTTTTTAATTTACTTATCTCATAAAATTCATAATTTATATAAGTAAATACTACAACTAAAATAGTAATAATTAATCTATTAGCTATAATAACATTATGTTCCGTATCACTAGTAAATAATCTTTTCTTATTTTCATGTTTTTTAATGTTATCATATGTAAGTATAATAGAGACAATAGTGGTGATAATAAATAATATAGAAGCATACATTTGTATATATAAAAGTTGTGTTTCTCTATCACCAGTATTCATGTTTCATTATATGAAGAAAAAAAATAAAATATTTTAGCACTTATACTTGACAAGTGCTAAAATTGGAGTATAATTATAATTGTAAGGAGGAATGAATAATGAATTTAATACCTAGAAATTTCTTTTTAGATGATTTCTTTGATGACTTTGGAAAAGGAAAAAGTAATGATATGAAGTGTGATGTATATGAAGATGGGAATAACTATGTTGTAGAAATGGATATCCCAGGATTTAACAAAGATGAAATAAGCATTGATGTAGAAAAAGGATATTTAACTATAAGTGCTGAACGCGATGCTTTAAAAGAAGAAGAGGAAAAAAATTATATTAGAAAAGAAAGAGTTTATGGTTCAGCAAAGAGACAATTCTATGTTGGAGATGTTGAAGAAGATAGTATAAAAGCTAACTTCAAAGATGGAGTATTAAAAGTAGTAGTTCCTAAAAAAGAAGAAATATCTAATAAGAAAAAAATTGAAATTGAATAATAAAAGGTCTTCAAAACGAAGACTTTTTTTAGTGCTTTTTAATATTAGAGGTTAAAAATACATCAAAATATTTTTTCTTTCTATTAATTTTATTTTTAATATCTAATTTATTGTTATTATAGTCATCAACATTAATATCTCCATTACTAAATATAGAACTATTAATATCGTTAAGATCAGTAAGTTCGTTAATTCTATATTCTAAAGCATTAGTAAGAACTTTTTTTTCTTCTTCAGATAATTCATAATCAATATTATTCATAAAATAATCACTAGATAAGATCATATTTTTAAGTTTGATATCAATATCATCATACCATATAGAATTTATAATATTATTAACTCTTTTAAATTCTCCATATTTCCAAAAAACTGAAAGAATAACTTGATTACTCTTATAAAGCTTATAATTGTTTTCATAATTTTTACAAAAAGCAGTAAAGAAACTATCAAAATCAAAGTTTTGTTTCATAAAAGAAAATCTATTAATTAAACTATTTAACTTTATATTACTTTTATCACTAATACAGTCTCCAATAATATTTTTAACATTTTCAACAGCATACAAATTAGCATCTATTTCACTATACATAGAGTCATGTTTATCAACATCAGTATAATAATTTTTAGGAATGATACCTAAATAATCAATAACAAAATTTTCATAATCTGAAAAAGGCCAATAACAATTATGTTGAATTTCATGTCTTAGTTCATGATAAGTTGTAATAAGTAGTCTTATTAAAGAATCCTCATCAATATTACCACATCTTAAGTAAGAATTCTTAAAAAATATTACAATTTCTTTATCATCTCTATAACCACTAGAAATATGAGGCATAGCAGCAAAGAAAGGTGCCTTTTTAAGAGAAAAGTTCTCTTTTTTAAATCTACTTTTATAATATTCAAAAGAAGTAACAATACTAACATTAGGATCTATATCATATTTTCTCTTTTCAGAAGCAATAACACTATTTAAAATCTTCATTACTTCTTCTTTACTAATAATTTCCTTTTTCAAAATAATCACCTTAAAATAATTATATTTTAATAGTAATTATTAGTCAATAAAACAAATTAATAATATTATAAGTAGCAAAGCAAAGAATAAATCCTACGAGAACTGGGATAACAATTGCTAGAGTAGTCCACATTATACTATTAGTTTCTTTTTTTATAGTAAGTATTGTCGTGCCACATGGAAAATGACAAACAGTAAAAATAATAAAACATATAGCAGTAATAATAGACCAGTTATGCTGAAATAATAAATTACTAAGATCGCTCATGCTATAATCAGAAAGATTAGTGCTACTAGAATAAACCATAAGTAATATAGGAATAACTATCTCATTAGCAGGAATTCCTAAAATAAAAGCTAAAAGTATTTCTCCATCAAGACCCATTACTTTACCAATTGGATTTAAAAAGTTAGAAACAATTACTAAAATACTATTTCCGTTAATAGATAAATTAGCACAAAGCCAAATAATAATACCTGCTGGAACAGTTATACAAATAGCGCGTCCCAGTACAAAAATTGTTCTATCAAAAATTGATCTTATAATTGTCTCTAAAATTTTAGGTTTGCGATAGGGTGGAAGTTCTAAAGAAAAAGTTGATGGTTTTCCTTTTAAGATAGTAATAGATAAAAGTTTAGAAATAGCTAAAGTAATTGATATAGAAAATACAATTACTAATAGTAAAACCAAAGAGGCTAAAATAGAGTGAGCAAATTTATTAGAAATACCAGATAGTTTCCAACTA